>CAMCYM010000007.1 GCA_945883885.1 Chryseobacterium gleum | reverse complement strand
AAGCCGTCCGTTTCAAAGGTTTGGTGCACCGGCGGCGGCTGGTGCACTCTACCCGTAATCGGCTCGAAATCATGGATCGAGAATGCATACGGGAAGTGGTATCCGTCCCAGCCCACCACGTCGAACGGGTGCGAGGCGTACACGATGTCGTGCACATGGCCCTCCTTTTTGACACGTACCGTGAACTCGCCGAGGGCGTCGTGCGTCTCGAGTTCCACCGGCGGCCGCATGTCCCGTTCGCAATACGGACTGTGCTCGAGCAACTGGCCGAAATGGTTCCGGTACCGCTTCGGCGTGTACACCGGGTGGTGCGATTCAATCACGAGCAACCGATTCTCCGCCCCGTCAAAGTGGATCCGGTAGATCAACCCCCGTGGAATCACGAGGTAATCCCCGGGGCGGAAGGGGATGCGGCCCAGCATCGTCGCCAGCGTCCCCGAACCCTCGTGTACAAAAAGGACTTCGTCGCAGTCAGCGTTCTTGTAAAACTGGCCTTCCGGCATCGGACTGTTCGGCGCCGCCAGCGATAGCACCACATCGGAATTGAACAGGATGGGCGTCCGCCCGTTGACCCCATCGCCGCCGGGCGCACACCGAAATCCCTCGAGTTTGCGGCTGTGCAGGTTGTGCTCGACCGCAGCCACCGGACGCACATCGACCGGGGCCGCCACCGACCGGACCATCGTGGGCCGGTGCAGGTGGTACAGCAACGAACTCATCCCCACGAAGCCGACGGTGCCGAAGAGCTGCTCGTAATGCAGCGAACCGTCGGGCTTGCGGAACTGGGTGTGCCGCTTGTGGGGCACGTGGCCGAGGCGCTGGTAAAAGGGCATCCGGACGCGGTTTTCCTGCGAAATTAGGGCGAAAGGGCCGCGGATTCCTGTGCCGCGTCAGTTCTGGCCGCCGAGTGCGCGCGCCACCACCGGCAACGTGCCCTCCCGATTCACCTTCCACCGCAGCGACAACCGCTGTCCCGGCTGCAGCACGGCCTCCTCTGAAATCCGGTTCATCCGCGCCAAACTCCCCGCAGACACCCCGTGGGCCCGCCCCACATCGCGCAGGTCCTCTCCCGCCTGCACCACGTGCCAGTCCGCATCCCCGCGCCGCCGCAGCGGCTCGACATAGACCCGTTCGCCCACCGCCGGAACGTAGTCCGCCGCACCGCGTGCGACCCCGTTGTAGCGGTACAACTGCCACGGCATCACGTCAAGCTCGCGGGCCATAGTGCCGTACGTGTCCCCCGCCTGGGCCTCCACGAACCGCACCCGGTTCCCCGTCCACCACACCGCACGTCCCGCAGCCGCTTTCGCCACCGCCTCCTCCGGCCGCCCGGGAGCACGGTCGTACGCCGCAAGTCCGTGCTGCTCAATGAGGCCGATCAGCCGGTCCGCATACTTCGGGTCTGTGGCATAGCCCGCTGCCTTGAGCCCTTGCGCCCAACCGTGGTAATCCGTCAATTCAAGCTGAAAAAGGCCCGCATACCGCTGCTTTTTCAGGAACGCACTGTGGTCGTCAAAGCTCTCCGCCGCATCGCGATACGACCGGAAGCACTCGCCCGCCGAGTCGTCGTCGTGGTACACCCGCGCGCCGGTCCAATCGCTGTGGCACTTGATGCCGAAGTGGTTGTTCGCCTTGCGCGCGAGTTCGCTGCCGCCGCTTCCGCTTTCGAGGATGCCCTGCGCGAGGGTGATGGAGGCGGGAATGCCGTGGGCATGCATTTGGCGCACGGCTTCGTCCTTCCACTGGGCCACGTAGGATTCCGGCGTGGCCGGACGGGCAGGAGGATCCGTCGGGCCGAGGCCGGCCCCGAAGCCGGTGGCGCCCCAAACCACGCACGCCACGAACGCGAATCTCCGCACGAAATGCCCCATGTGCCCAAGGTACCCGCTCCGCCCGGCACCTCCCGTGCGCCGCGAACCGGGCTATCCACCGGCCGCTGTCAAAAACCGTCCGGCAGCGAGTCCGCCGGCATGCGCTGGGCGACGCGGCCTTGGGGGTCGTAGAACTGCCACTCGCCTGTCGGCTTGCCAGTGGCGTCGTATTGGCCTTCGATGTTCGGGGTGCCGTTCGGGTACCACGTGCGGTAGGCTCCGATTTGGACCCCTGCGGCGTACTCGTGCTCGGCCCAAGGCGTTCCGTCGTCGTAGAAGGCCTGCCACTTCCCGTCGCGCTGGCCGTCCTTCAGCCCCCCCTCCCGGTCGAGTTGGCCATTCTCGTGCCACGCCCGAAAGCCCACTGTATCGCCCTCCAGCACGACGTACGCCGTCCGCGGCGAGCCATCCGGCCAGGTCACCTCCACGACCTCCCGCTCCCGCGCACACCCCACCACCAACAACCCCAAACTCAAACTCCAACTCCAACTCCAACTCAATCTCTTTCTCATTTCTCTCGTGCAATTGTATAGTCCACCAACCCCACCAGCGCCTCCCGCGTCGCCCCTTCCGGGAACGCAGCCAGCAGGGCTACCGCCTCATCGCGGTGGGCCTGCATCCGCTGCCGCGCATACGGCACCCCAGGGCCATCGAGGATGAACGCCATGACCTCTTCTACCGCGGACGGTTCGTCGTGGTGGTGCTTCACGAGGCGGATGACGCGGCGGCGGTCGGATGCCGAGCAGCATTGCAGCGCGTGGATGAGCGGCAGGGTCATTTTGCGCTCCTTGATGTCCACGCCGCTGGGCTTGCCGGTGAGGGTGCCATCGCCGAGGTCGAGGAGGTCGTCTTTGATTTGGAAAGCGAGGCCCGTGGCCTCGCCAAACGCCCGCAACGCGCCCACCTCCGGCCCGTTCGCACCCGCCACTCCGACGCTGGCCGCCCCGCACGCGCAACAGGCCGCGATCAACGACGCGGTCTTCCGGCGGATGACTTCGGTGTACACCTCCTCCGTGATGTCGAGCCGGCGGGCTTTTTCGATTTGGAGCAGCTCCCCTTCGCTCATGAGCCGGACGGCTTCCGAAGTGATTTTCAGCAGGTCCCACGTGTCTTCGTCCACGCTCATCAGCAGGCCGCGGGACAGCAGGTAATCGCCGACGAGCACCGCGATTTTCTTCCGCCAAAGCGCCTGGATGCTGAAAAAACCGCGGCGCATCGGACTGTCGTCCACCACATCGTCGTGGACGAGCGTCGCGGTATGGAGCAACTCGATGAGCGAGGCCGCTACGAACGTGCGCCGACCGGGCTCCCACGCCGCCGGTTCCCCGCGGGATTCGGCCACCAGCCGCGCGGTGAGGAAGACAAACAGGGGCCGCATTTGCTTGCCATTGCGCCGGATGATGTACCGCGTAATGTGATCAAGCAGAGGCACATCTGTGCGCATGGCTTCCCGAAAATGCTTCTGGAAAGCCTGCATTTCCGCGGCCACTGGAGCCTGTATGCGGTCGATGCGCGCCATGGGGGCCAAATGTACGCCCGAAGCCGCCGCGCGTCCCGCCTATCTTCGCAGCATGATCCGCTCCATGACCGGCTTCGGCAAAGCCTCCGGACCCGTCGGGGACCGCCTGCTCACGGTCGAAATACGCTCCCTCAACGGAAAGCAACTCGACCTCGGCGTCCGCACGCCCTCCGCATTCCGCGACCGCGAAGTCGAACTGCGCCGGCTGTGCTCCGGTTCCATCCTGCGTGGCAAATCGGATCTCGCGCTGACCTTCGAGGCCGAAGCGGGCGACCTGCGGGCCGACGTGAACCGACCGGTCATCGAGGCCTACCTCGACCGACTCACCGCCATCGCCGCTGACCGGAACTTGCCCACCGACGGCCTTCTCGCGACGGTATTGCGCCTCCCCGATGCGGTCTCCACGCCCCGCGAAGCCGCGACAGAAAACGAGTGGCAGGCCGTTACTGCCCTGTTGACCAACGCCCTTGCGGCTTTCGATGCCTTCCGCCTGCAGGAAGGCGCCGTACTCGACCGGGACCTCCGCAGCCACATCGCGGCCATCTCCGCACTCGAAGCGGACCTCGATGCGCTGCTGGCCGCACGCCATGCCCGCATCCTCACCCGCATCCGCACGAACCTCGAAGAAGCCATCGACCGCTCCCGCATCGACGAAAACCGCTTCGAACAAGAAGTGCTGTTCTACCTCGAGAAGATGGACGTCAGCGAGGAGCGGGTCCGGCTGCACGCCCACTGCGCCTACTTCCTCGAAACCCTCGATGCGGGGGGCGAGGCCGGCAAACCCCTCGGCTTCATCGCCCAAGAAATCGGCCGGGAAATCAATACCCTCGGTTCGAAGGCGAACGACGCCGAAATCCAGCGCAGGGTGGTCCGCATGAAGGACGAGCTCGAAAAAATCAAAGAACAGGTTCTCAACGTGCTATGAGCGCAATGCGGGCAGCTGGCAAAGCCGTCATCTTTTCTGCTCCCTCCGGGTCGGGCAAAACCACCATCGTGCGCTCGCTCCTGGAAGCGGCCGATTTACCGCTGGGCTTCTCGGTCAGCGCCACGACCCGGGCGCCACGTGGCACAGAACGCGACGGCGTGGATTACCACTACCTGAGCGGTCCCGACTTCGCGGCGGCAGTGGAACGCGGGGAATTCCTGGAATGGGAAGAGGTGTACCCCGGGGTGTGCTACGGGACCTTGCACCGCGAGCTGGAGCGGATCGCCGCCGAAGGCAAGGCCGTCCTGTTCGACGTGGATGTGGTCGGCGGATTGCGGCTCCGCAGCCTCCTCGGAGACCGCGCCCTTTCGGTGTTCGTGCGTACCCCTACCCTCGACCACTTGCGCGAACGGCTCGAACGGCGCGGAACCGACACGGCAGAGTCCATCGCCATCCGGCTGGAAAAGGCCGCCCGCGAGTGGGCGTATGCAGAGCGCTTTGATGTGCAGCTCGTGAACGATGACCTCGCAGCAGCGTGCGCCGAGGCCCACGCGCTTGTGGCCACCTTCCTCGCCCGATGACCGATTCCGGACAGGTCGTGGTGCTTTTTTTCGGGTCGTTCAACCCGATCCACGTCGGTCATTTGGCCGTGGCAAATGCCGCGGCTGCGCGACCGGAGGTGCAGGAAGTCCGGCTGATTGTCACGCCCGCAAATCCCCACAAAGACCCGGGTGGCCTGGCCCCGGCCGAGGTGCGGCTTGCCTGGGTGACCGCCGCACTTGAAGGTCACAAGAATTTGACTGTCAGCGACATCGAGTTCCATCTCCCGCCTCCGCACTACACGGCTGAAACGTTGCGCGCCCTCGAGCGCATGGAGCCGCACCACCGTTTCAGCTTGCTCATCGGGGCCGATACCCTGCGCACCCTGCACACGTGGAAAGACGCACACCGCTTAGCCGCCCACCGTCCGCTGTACGTCTATCCCAGGCACGGGGAAGATGGAGCTGCGCGCTCGGTTTGGGAAACCGAGCATCCGGAAGTCGAGGTCATCCGCATGCCGGGCGATTTGCACCCGTTCGCATCGACGGAAGTCCGCAAAGCGTTTCGCCTCGGATTGAATCCTCAGGAGATGCTCCCGCCGCCGCTGCGGGGAGATGGCCGCCTCGCCACCGCGTATGGGCCGCAGGGTCAGGTATTGTTGTAAGTGCCCATCGCCGCACCGAGCCCCGCAGTGGTGACGTTCAGGATGGCCTCCGCACAGCGACCGCAGCGCTCGGGCAACGCCGCCCGCTCGGATTCAGACCACTTGCCGAGCACGTAATCGACCTGGGCCCCTTTGTGGAACTCGGCGCCGATTCCGAAACGCAGCCGCGCATACTCCGATGTGCCGAGCACCGCTTGGATGTCCTTCAACCCGTTGTGCCCGCCGTCCGACCCCTTCGCGCGCAGCCGAATCGTGCCGAACGGCAGCGCCAAATCGTCCGTCACCACCACCAGCCGCTCGCGATCGATCCGCTCCGCTTCGAGCCAATACCGCACCGCCTTCCCGCTGAGGTTCATGAACGTCGAGGGCTTCAGCAGCACCAGGGTCCTCCCCCGGAAACGGACCGTGGACACGTCTCCCAGCCGGGCCGGAGAAAAGGTTCCTCCTGCACCGGCCGCGAGCGTGTCCACGACCTTGAATCCGATGTTGTGCCGGGTTTCGACGTACTCCGGTCCGGGGTTGCCGAGTCCTACGATGAGGTACTTCATGGCCCCGAAAATCCCAGATTACTTCGAAGCTGCGGCAGCAGCGGCAGCCGCCATGGCCGCACGCGTCTGCTGCACGGCTGCCAAGAGCGTCGAGTCGCTCAGCAACACGGTGCAATTCGGCACCGACAGGTCCCGCACCCGCACGTTTTGGCCGATTTCGAGGTTCGAAATGTCCACCCCTACGAACTCTGGCAAGTCCTTCGGCAAACCGATCACGGGGACGCGGCGGTACTGCAGCTCCAGGCGACCACCGGCCATGACCCCGGGTGAAGTCCCGGTGGTACGCAGCGGCAGGTCGACGCGAACCGGCTTGGTTTCATCGAGCTCGAGGAGGTCGATGTGCAGGATCTTGTCCGTCACCGGGTGGAACTGGATTTCCTTGAAGATGCAGGTGTGCACCTTGCCGTCCAGACCAAACTCCAAGCGGAAGACTTCAGGGTTGTACACGAGCCGATGGAGTTCGAGCTCAGCGACATGGAAGTGATGCTGCTGACCGAGTCCGTAGAGCACCCCGGGGATCCGTTCGCTCTTGCGCAGCTCGTTCGCATCTTTTTTCCCTACGCTCCCACGGGGGGAGCCGCTCAATGATGCAGTTTTCATAACGCGGGTTTAATGGATTTCTAGACTTGAGCTGATGGAACGATTTTCCATCAGGCAGGTAAGCACTTGGCCGAACATATCATGCACCGGCAGCACGCGGATTTTTCCGCAGGGCTGGGTGCGATCGAGGGCAATGCTGTCGGTTACAATCATTTCCGACAACATGCTCTCTTCGATGCGCGTGTACGCGGGGCCGCTCAACACGGCGTGGGTGCACATGGCCCGGACGCTACGGGCACCGTGCTGGATCATCAACTCGGCCGCCTTCGTCAGGGTGCCTGCCGTGTCGCACATGTCATCCACCAGCACCACGTCCTTCCCCTCGACCTCCCCGATGACGGTCATGTGCTCAATCTTGTTCGCCACCTTCCGCTGCTTGTAGCAAATGGCCATGTCCACCCCGAGGGTTTTCGCATAGCTGTTCGCACGCTTCGTTCCTCCCGTGTCCGGCGTGGCGATGCAGAGCGTGCTGCGGTCCATTTGCTCGAGGTAGGGCAGGAACAACGTGCTGGCGTACAAGTGGTCCACCGGGACTTCGAAGAACCCTTGGATTTGGTCCGCATGGAGGTCCATCGTGATGACCCGGTCCACGCCTGCCACAGTGAGCATGTTCGCCACAAGCTTCGCTCCGATGGCCACCCGCGGCTGGTCCTTTCGGTCCTGGCGCGCCCACCCGAAGTATGGAATCACCGCGATGATGCGCTTCGCGCTGGCGCGCTTCGCGGCGTCGATGAGCAGCAGCAACTCGAACAGGTTGTCGGTCGGAGGACACGTGGATTGCACGATGGCGACCTCGCGGCCACGCACCGTTTCCTCGATGCTCACCTGGAACTCCCCGTCGCTGAAACGCGTCGTGTTCACAGGAACGAGCTCCGCGCCGTAGGCAGCAGCGATGCGCGCCCCCAAGTCGTGGGAAGCAGAACCGGCGAGGATGCGGAGGTTGTCGTTCACGGCAAAAAAGTGGCCTCGGATGCAGATTGGGGGGCGCAAATGTACGAAACCATGGCAAAACCCCGTGAACCTCTGGCCCTCAATTCGCGAGCAGCTTGAACCCTTTCCCGTGGACGTTCAGGATTTCGATGGACGGGTCGTCCTTGAGGTGCCGCCGCAACTTCGCGATGTACACATCCATCGACCGGCCATTGAAGTAGTTCGGTTCCCCCCAAATCGCCTTCAGCGCATGGGCCCGCTCAAGCAACCCATTGCGGTGCTTGCACAGCAGGAAAAGCAACTCGTTCTCCTTCGTGGTCAGCCGATTTTCTTCTGCACCCCGGCGCAAGGTTTGGGTGTTGTAATCGAAGGTGTACGTGCCGATTTCGAACGTCGTCACTTGCTCTCCCTCTTCAGGCAACGAGGCCGAGCGGCGCAGGATGGCTTGGATGCGCATCAGCAGCTCCTCCATGTTGAAGGGCTTCGTCATGTAATCGTCCGCGCCCACACGAAATCCCTCGAGGGTGTCTTCCTTCGCGCTGCGGGCTGTGAGGAACAAGATGGGCAAGTGGCGCGACTCGCGGCGGATTTCTTCCGCCACCTCGAGGCCGTCCTTGCGCGGCATCATCACATCGAGCAGCGCAAAGTCAAACGACTGGCGGTGAAACTCCTTCAAGCCCTCTACCCCGTCTTTCGCCCATGTGGTGGCGTAGCCTTTCGCGGTGAGGTAATCGCTGAGCAATCGACCGAGGTTCGGGTCGTCTTCGCACAAGAGGATGCGGATCGGTGCTTTCGTCTGCATGGCAGGGAATGTGATTGATGGGGGCCCGGTTTACCCCTTCGTCCCCACGTGCCGCGGCATGCGGAGGATGAAGGTGCTCCCCTTCCCGGGTTCGCTCTCGACCGTGATTTCGCCCCCGTGCCGTTCCACTACCGTCTTTACGTAGCTCAGGCCGAGACCGAAACCTTTCACGTCGTGCACGTTCCCGGTGGGTACCCGATAGAGTCTATCAAAGACCTTGCCCAAATGCTCTTTCGCAATGCCGATGCCGTTGTCCTTGAACTTAATCATAAGGCCATCAGGCAATTGCGCAGTTGAAATCGTCAGATGTGGTTGCGATTTGGCATACTTCATCGCATTGTCCATCAGGTTGTACGCCACATTCGTCAGGTGGATTTTATCCGCCTCGATGACCGGATTTCCGGCTTCGAGCACGAGCTCCACCCGTCCTCCCCGCTTGTGGATTTGGATGGCGTTCGTCCGCACCACCTCCCGGAGCACGTCGTGCAAGTTGAGCGGCTGCGGGAAGAACCGCATCGCCCCCGAATCGGCCAAACTCGCTTGCAGCACGTTCTCTACCAGCACTGTAAGCCGCTTGCTCTCCTCGCGAATCAGCCCGGTGTAATGCCGCATGCTGTCTTCGTTGCGCCGCATGTCCGGGTCGCCTAACGCCTCTGCCGCAAGCCCGATGGTCGAGATCGGAGTTTTCAGCTCGTGGGTCAAGTTGTTCATCAAATCGCGGCGGATCCGGTCGATCCGTTTGTTGCGATTTGCAGCCACCACCGTCCGGAAAAACCCGAGCGCAATGATGGCGAGCATCCCCCCCGTCAGGACGAACTGCATCCACAACTCTTTCAGCAAATCGCGGTTGAGGTGCGGGAACACCACGCGCACCACGACCGGCTCGATCCGGACCGTGTAGGACGATTCGGCAAGCAGCGGCAAGAAGGGCTCCGCCGCTTCGTCGAGGCGCACCGGCTGACCGAAAGCATCGAAGACCCCGACCACCGCGCCGGTGGCGATGCCATGTTCTTCGAGCGAGGTGGAAATCAAGCTGTCGAGCGCATATGCATCCATCCGCGCAAGCATGCGCTCCGTGAGCACGTCCGTGCGGGCACCCGATGCAATCGACCCGCCGGTTTCGCCGGAGGCCGGCATGGACTCGAGTTCCATCGTCAGCATGTCCACGGTAGGGCGCAGGAACCGGTCGGCCACTTGGCTCAGGGCATGCTCCACGTTGTCGTCGAACAATTCGTGCTTGAGCCGCACAGAATCCCGCAGCCAAAGCACCTGCACCGTGCTCATGGCCAGGAAGGCCGTGACCATCAGAACGAGGAACCAGGGCATTCTTCGGCTGTGTTTCACAGCCCAAATGTACCCCGGACCCCCGCGCTCCGGACCCCCACAACCTTCAACATCCGTTAACGGTGCGGTGACATTCAGACAACCCCTCTGACGCCAACTTCGTCAGCACCTCCGGCCTTATCGCCGGCACGGCAGGTTTTTGCAAGCCCCCGACAGGGCTGAACCGGCGGTCCGCAGCGGCGGACCGTTTGCGTTCCTGAAGTACCTTCCATCCGTGATTCCTGCATCCGTCGTCGATACCATCCTGAGCACCGCCGTCATCGAGGAGGTCATCGGCGACTACGTCGACCTGAAGAAATCGGGCAGCACGTACCGGGGATTGAGCCCCTTCACGAGCGAGAAGACCCCCTCGTTTTATGTCGTCCCGGCGAAGGGCATCTTCAAGTGCTTCTCTTCCGGCAAGGCCGGAAGTTTGGTCACCTTCTTGATGGAGAAGGAAAAAATCAGCTACCCGGAGGCGTTGCGCATGCTCGCGCGGCGGTACAACATCGAAGTGCCCGAAGAAGCGCCTACCGCGGAAGTGCAAGCGGAACGCACAGAGCGCGAGAGTCTTGCCGCCGTGCTAGCGTGGGCAGCCCGCTGGTTTTCGGACACCCTGCACAGCACCGACGAAGGGCGCAGCGTCGCCCTCGGGTACTTCCGGAGCCGCGGGTTCCGCGATGACACCGTCGCCGACTTCGGCATCGGCTGGTGCCCAGAACGGTGGGACTCCATGACGAAGGCGGCGCTCGAGGCCGGCTACTCCCTCGACCGCCTCATCTCCGCAGGGCTTACGAAGGAACGCGACGGCTCCGCCTACGACTTCTTCCGGGGCCGCGTGATGTTCCCCATCCGGGACACGACGGGCCGGGTCATCGGCTTCGGCGGGCGGACCTTGCGCAAGGACAAGGACGTCGCGAAGTACTTCAACAGCCCGGAAAGCGCGCTGTACCACAAGGGCGACGTGCTCTACGGGCTGGACCTCGCGCGGCCGGCCATCGTGCGCGAGGACCGGGTCTTGCTGGTGGAAGGCTACACCGACGTCATGGCCTTGCACCAGGCGGGCGTGAAGCATGCGGTGGCTTCTTCGGGTACGGCCCTCACGGAGGGCCAAATCAAGCTCATCCGACGCTTCACCCGGCGCGTCACCGTGCTGTACGACGGGGACGCCGCAGGCATCCGCGCATCCTTGCGGGGCATCGACCTCCTGCTGGCCGCCGGCTGCGACGTGCAGGTCGTTCGGTTCCCCGACGGCGACGACCCAGACAGCTTCTCGCACAAGGTCAGCTCCGAGGAATTCCGGCAGTTCCTCGACACGGAATCCCAGGATTTTCTCGCCTTCAAGGTCTCGCTGCTCGGCGCCGATGCCGGCACGGATCCCACACGGCGGGCGGAGATGATCCACAGCGTGCTGGACTCGTTAGCAGCCATCCCCGACCCCGTCCGACGCAGCGTCTACATCCAGCAGTGCGTGGCTTCCCTCGGCATGCCCGAGGAAATGCTCCTGCTGGAGGTCAGCCGCCGGATCCGCGACCAAGCCACTGCCGCAGACCGCCGTTCCCGCGCCACCACCCACCCGGCGCTGGCCCCTCCGCTTCCCGAGGAGACCCCGTCGCATGCGTTGGCCCCTCCTTCGCGGCGCGCTGTCATCGAAGAGGACCTCGTGCGGCTGCTGCTGCTGTACGGCGACCGTGCCATCGCGGTGCCCGTGGAAGAAGGGGAACCCCTGAACGTGCCGTTTGCAGAATACGCCATCCACCTGCTGGATACGCAAGGGTGTTGCTTCCTCGATGCCACCTGCTCAGCGGTCGTGGAAGGATTCCGGAGCGCCCTCGACCGCGGAGAACTGCCCGCGGCCGACGTTTGGAACCGGCACAACGACCCGGAGGTGCCCACGCTCGTGGCCCACGTCTCCACCGTGCGGCACGAAGTCAGCCCGAACTGGACCCTGCGCCACGGCATCTATCCCGAGTTCGAACACGACCGGCTCGACAAGGCGTTGCACGACGGGCTGCACCTGCTCTTGCTCGACGAGAAAGAACGGGCCGCGACTGCGCTCGAGGAAGAGCTCGTTGCTGCGTGGACGCGCGTCGAAGCGGGGGATGACTCCGCCGAAGCCGTCGTCCGCGATTTGCTCGCAGCGAAGATGGCCCTCGACCGGGACGTCCGCACCCTTGCTTCCTACTTCGGGACCACGGTGCTGCGCTGACCTACTCGGCCGCCGATTCGGAGGGGCGCAAGTCGATCAGGTGAAGGTTGAGTTCGATGCGGGTCTGCCACGCCCGGTCGCGCCAGGTGTTTTGGACCACGGTGAACACGGCGTCGAGGCGCTTCCAGTTCCGCACTTCGCTCAGGCGGTGGCCCATGTTGAAGCCCACCGCATCGATGGGCATGCCCGTGCGGGTCGCGCACTGCAGGGTGAGCTTGAGGTGCTGCCCTTTCGCCCCCACCGTCCGCGGCGGCCGTACGCCGTGCAGGCCCGTAGCGAGGAATACCGGAGCCGGGTTGCCCGGGCCGAAGGGCTCAAGCTGCTGCAACTGTCGGAAGGCTTCGCGAGTCATGTCGCGCAACTCCACTTCCAGGTCGTAGCGCACCTCGGGGTTCGGCAACTCACCCGAGAGCTGGGCGCCGACGGCTTGCTGGATCCGGTCGCGGAACGCGTGGAGCTTGTCTTTGCGCAGGCTCAGGCCCGCCGCCATCGGGTGTCCCCCGAATTGGTCCAACAAATCCGCACACTGTTCAAGGGCCTGGTGGATGTCTACCCCCTCGACAGACCGCGCACTGCCGATGAGCAGGTCGTTTTCTTCCGACAGCACGATGGACGGCCGGTGGCGGTATTCGACCAAACGGCTGGCGACGATGCCCACCACCCCGCGGTGCCATTCTTTGCCCCACACGATGTTGCAGAAGGCATCCGGATCGGACTGCTCCAGCCGCTCAATCGCCGCGCGCGTGGTCGTTTCGTCCACGTCGCGGCGCAACCGGTTCATGTCCTCGAGCTCGCGTGCCAGCTGCATGGCGACCTGTTCATCCTTCTCCATCAACAAGTCCACCGCGCGCTTTGCGTGTCCCATCCGGCCGGCCGCGTTGATCCGCGGGCCCAGCGTGAATGAAATGTCGCGGATGGACCGCGGAGCTTGGTGGATGTCTGCCGCGCGCAACATCGCATGGATGCCTGGCCGCTGCATCTCACGCAAGCGCTTCATCCCGAACGAAGCCAGGATGCGGTTCTCGTCCAGGACGTCCACAAGGTCCGCGCCGATGCTGATGGCCACCAGGTCGAGCTCCGCGAAGATGTTGCCTTCGGGGAAGTCGAGGCGGCTGGCGAGCGTTTGGATCAACTTAAACGCCACCCCACAGCCGCTGAGCTCCTTGAACGGGTAATTGCAATCCGGCCGTTTCGGATTCAGGATGGCAAAGGCCTCGGGCAGTGTAGCCTCCGGCAAGTGGTGGTCGCAGACGATGACGTCGATGCCCGCAGCCTTCGCCGCGGCGAGCTGCTCGAAGTCCTTCGTGCCGCAGTCGAGCGTGAGCATCAGCGTGATGCTGGTATCCACCGCGTACGCCACCCCTTCCCGGCTGACCCCGTAGCCTTCTTCATACCGGTGCGGCACATAGGTCTGGACCGTCGCTCCGATGCCCTCTAAAAAGCTGGCTACCAGCGCCACGGCCGTCGTGCCATCCACGTCGTAGTCGCCGTACACCAGGATGCGCTCGCCGTCCTCCACGGCCGACTGCAACCGCTCCGCGGCTTTCAACATGTCGGCCATCAAAGCCGGGTTGTGCAACTCCGAGTACTCGGGGTGGATGAACATGATCGCCTCTTCCCGCGTGCTGATTCCACGCCGCGCAAGCAGCGATGCAACCAGAGGGGAGAGTCCAGCGTCTTCGACCAAACGCCTCACCACCAACGGATCGGGTGCCGGACCTGCAATCCAAGGAACTTCTTTCATTTGGGTTCCAAGTACGGCAAAAAATCGCCCCCGGTTTCCCTCTCCGCACTATCTTTCGTCCCCACATGCATCGGATTTCTTTTACCTCCGTTTCTCGCCAGCTCGCCCTGGCCGTGTCGTTTGCGGTCGTCCTCCTGGTGAGCGGCTGCTTGAACGAAGACAACAAAATCCCGGACAACTGCTACGACGGCATCCTCAACAACGGGGAAGAACTGATCGACTGCGGAGGCCCCATCTGCCCCGCATGTGACCCGTGCGAAAACGGACAGTACGACGTGCTGCTCGGCGAACAGTGGGTCGATTGCGGCGGGGAATGCGCCCCGTGTGCCCCCGGATTCAACGGGGTCCTCGACCCGGGCGAAACCGGCATCGACTGCGGCGGAACCACCGGAGTGGCCTGCGGAGAACTCTGCGGAGATGGGCTGTTGAACGGCCTCGAAGAAGGGGTCGACTGCGGCGGGCCGGACTGCGAAACTTGCCCCACCTGCGTGGACGACCTCATGAACGGGGACGAAATCGGCATCGACTGCGGCGGTCCAGATTGTGACCCGTGTGCGACGAACGGCAACTGCACGAACGGCCTGCTCGACGGCGACGAGCTTTACATCGACTGCGGCGGGTCCACCTGCCCCGACTGCGAGGCCCTCCTGACCTGGAAGGCGAACGGCACCACCGTCGTCGCAGACTTCCAAGCCACCGCCACGCTGGCCGGCAACGGCACATTGACCATCGCAGGACTCTCTGTGACCACGGCCGGCATCGGCTTCACCCTCGCAGAACCTGCCTTGGTGGGCTGGGTGGACGGTTCCGTGGTGCAATGCGCGCCTTCTACGGCACCCGGATCTGTAGGCGTCTACACCGCGGTAGGCGGCAACCAGTACTCTACGGCGAACGGCGGAGCGGTGAACGTAGAAATTGACTTCATCGTCCCGCAGGCCGGGGGGATCGTGGTGGGATCCTTCAGCGGTTCGATGGTGGATGACACCGGAGCGAACGTGACGATTTCGCTGGGATCCTTCGTGCTCCCCATCCAGTAAGCCGAGAGGGATTACTCGGTGCGGATGAGCTCGTAGAGCGCATCGAGCTTCGGTGCAAGGACGATTTCGATGCGCCGGTTTTTTGCCTTGTTCGCCGGATCCACCGGGTGGAATTCGCTGCGTCCTGCGGCCGTCAGGCGCTTCGGGTCGATGTTCGCCCCGGACCGCGTCAGGATTCCGACCACCTCAGTAGCACGCAAGACGCTGAGCTCCCAGTTGTTGCGCGGATGACTGGGCGATTGCAGTGCATCGGTGTCGGTGTGGCCCTCCACCACAATCTCCAAATCCTCCGAGCCGGCTACGGCTTTTGCGAGTTGTTCGAGCGCCTTGCGCCCTTCCGGCTCTACCGCGGTGCTGCCTGAGGCGAACAACAGCTTTGCCTCGAGGCTCACGTACACCTTTCCGTCGCGCTGTTCGACCGTCAGGCCGCGGTCCTTGAAGCCCAGCAACGCATCGGCCACACGCTTGCGCAACGCATCCGCCGCCGCATCCCGCGACGAGAGCAGCGCCTCGAGTTCTTCCACACGCTGCGAGCGCTCATTCAATTCTGCACTGCGCTGGTTCAGGTCCACTTCGAGCTTGCGGAGTGCGTCCTCTTGCTGCTGCAGTTCGGCGCGCTGCTTCATCACGCCCTCGAGCAGTTTGCGGTTCTCGTCCGCCAGCGCGGCAACGCCTGCTGACCCCTGCTCCGACAGCGCGTCATTGAGTTCGCGCAGCCGCGTCAGCTCTTCTTGGGCATCCTTCGACTGCATCTCGGCCAGGCTTGCGGTCCGTTCCAGGCGGGCATTCGCTTTTTCAAGGGTCGTGACGCGGCCTTCCAACTCCACGCGTGCTTGCGCGGCTTCGCGGGCATCGGCCACCATGCGGTCGTTTGCCGTGACCAAACTGTCGTTCGTCGCAGCGAGCTGCTCGTACGATTTGGGTCCGACACACCCGAAAAGCACCACCGCACAAGCTGCTGTCGCAGCAATTCCGAAGGAAGGGATTCGCATCATGCCCGAAAGTTCCGAAGGCTTCCGGCCCGCCTCGAACCGGGTTTTCAACCGGCAAATGTTGATAAGCCGCGGTTTTTGCCGTATTTTTGCAACATGCTCCCCGCATTTGGACACCTTGCTGCACGCGTATCCGGATGGATTGACCACCGGCTTGCATGGTTCCTGACGAACGGCTGCAAGCAGTCGCTTCGCCACGAGGCCTGATTCAGCTCAACGCGACCGTGACGTTCTGAGGTTCCGAGAAGAACCGCATGGCTTCGAGCCCCCCTTCCCGACCTACCCCGGACGACTTCACCCCCCCGAAAGGCGTGCGCAAATCCCGCACCAGCCAGCAGTTCGTCCACACAATGCCCGTCTCCAGCGCCGCCGCTACCCGATGTGCCCGCGCCAAATCGCGTGTCCACACGGTCGCCGCAAGTCCGTACGCGCTGTCATTCGCCAGCCGCACGGCCTCCGCCTCGTCCGCGAATGGCTGCAGCGTGACGACCGGGCCGAAGATCTCGTGCTGGTTCACGTCACAGGAAGGTCCCAATCCCTCGATCACGGTGGGCTGCACGAAGTACCCATCGGCGCAGCGCGCGTTCGGAGCATCTGCCGCGCCGCCGCCGCACAAGACCGTCCCACCTTCTTCGCGGGCCCGTGCGATGTACGACAGGACCTTGTCCCGGTGCGCCGCTGAAACCAGCGCGCCCATCCGGGTCCCGTCCTCTGCCGGGTCGCCGGGCACGAGCGACGCGGCCCGGGCTACGAAGGCATCGCGGAACCGCTCGTACAGCGAAGCGTGGACGAGGATCCGGGAGGAGCAGAGGCAGATTTGGCCCTGGTTCGCGAAGGAAGAGCGGACCGTGGTCCGGACGGCTTCGTCGAAGTCGCAGTCGTCGAAGATGAGCGCGGCATTCTTGCCGCCCAGCTCGAGGCTGAGCTTGATGAACCGGTCCGCGGTCGTCCGGGCGATGTGGGCCCCGGTGGCTGTGCCTCCCGTGAAGGAAATGGCCTTGACACTCCGGTGCTGCACCAGGGCTTCCCCCGCCTCTGGACCGAGTCCGTGCACGATGTTGAATACCCCCGGAGGAAACCCGGCCTCCGCGGCAAGCTCACCGAGCATCGCAGCCGTCACAGGCGTCAGTTCCGACGGCTTCGCCACCACACAGTTGCCCATGGCGAGCGCGGGCGCAATCTTCCACGTAAACAGGTACAGCGGCAGGTTCCAAGGCGAAATGCAGCCCACCACCCCGATGGACTTGCGGTGCGTATAGTGCAAATGCGTCGGGCCTGCAGGAAGGTGGGCCTCGCTGGCAAAGTGGCGCACCGCACTGCCGAAGAACACGAGATTTTGCTCGGCTCGGGGGATGTCCACCTCCCGGGCTAATCCGACCGGCTTACCGTTGTCGCGCGACTCCGCCCGTGCGAATTCTTCTGCCCGCTCCAGCACCAGCGCAGCCCACCGCGTCAAACATCCCGCCCGCTCCTCGATCGACGTCGCCGCCCACGCCGGCCAGGCCCCCTGCGCCGCTTCCACCGCTGCAGCCACATCCGCAGCACCCGACCGTGGCAAGCGGCCGTACACCCGACCCGTCGCCGGCTCAATCAGGTCCGCCCACTGCCCGTCCACCGCCGGAACCGACCGGCCACCGATGAGGTTCTGAACTTCCATGCCCCGAAGGTATCCCTGAGACGGCCGATTCGCGGGTCTTTCAAAGAAGTGAATGAATGCTTATCTTTGCACCCGCTCGATTCCCCGATGGTGTAATGGTAACACACCGGATTTTGGTTCCGTTTTTCCAGGTTCGAGTCCTGGTCGGGGAACACGGGATAAGCCGGCCAC
>CAMCYM010000006.1 GCA_945883885.1 Chryseobacterium gleum | reverse complement strand
AGATGGACTCCAGTTTGGCCGACTGGGCGCGTGCCGCGCGCTCATGTCGGCGCATATCCGTGACATCGAGGAACATACACCGCAACCCGATGCGTTCTCCCCGCTCGTCAAACCGGGCCGACGCCCCGCCCAGCACGGCGAGCGACTGGCCGTTCCGCGCCGCAAACGACCGCTCCCCGCGCAACCCCTCGAGCTCCTCCATCCACGCCTCCTCCGGCAACTCCCGCATCACATCGTGGATCCGCAGCGCTCCCACCTCCTCCGGCGCATACCCCAGCGCCCGCATAAACGCGCCGTTCGCGTAAGCAAAGCTGCCGTCGTGGTCCACCAAGAAAATCAGGTCCGTCGCATTCTCGAGGATGTCCCGGTACCGCTCCTCGCTCCGCCGCAACTCGAACTCTGCCGCCTTCAAGTCCGTGATGTCGCGGCCCACCACCACGGAACCCCGCAGCCCCTCGTCCTCCCCCTGCAGGCCCGCCACGGACATCAGCAAGTTGAACTCCTCCCCCGACGCACGGACGCCCGTGGCCTCCCCGACGTAAAAACCGTGCTCCCGCAACTCGCGCCACACCCGGTCCGCCTCTTCGGGGTGCGCAAGGAAGGCGCGGTAGTCGAGGAGCCGAGCTTCGTCCGCAGTCCAACCGAACTCTACAGACGCGGCTTGGTTGAACTGCAGCAACCTACCGCGGACATCGAACGCTAGGATCATGTCGATCGAACTCTCGATGATGCTGTGGTTCAACGATTCCGCCTGGCGCAGCAGCGCTTGGGTCTCTTTGTGGCGCTCGATTTCTTCGCGAAGCCGGGCGTTCGTCTCCTCCGCCACGTACGCCCGCAGCTGCTCCCGCTCGAGCTGTTGCCGCGCACTGAGGTCCGTAACCGTAAGCTGCACAGCAGGTTCCCGGTCGAAGATGCTCAACGTCATCCGAATTTCCACTTCCCGCAGCGGCAGGCCGCGCACCGGGCAGCGCAGCATCAATTCCCGTGGTGGGGTCTTCGCGCCCTGACGCGTCAGGGCCAAATCCTCCCGAACCGCCGCCCGGTCCTCCCCCACGAAGCACTGCTCCATCTCCAACCCGTACAGGTCGTCCTCCCTGCCCATGTCGAGCATCTCCACCGCCGCAGGATTTGCGTACCGGATGCGGCCATCTACCGCGAGAAACAAGCCCACCGGACTTGATTCCACGAGCAGCCGGAAGCGCTCCTTCGTTTCAAGGAGGTCGCGTTCTGCGCGCTTGCGGTTCGTGATGCCATGCACCAGCAAGATGTCCCGTCGTTCGCCGTCGCCCGGGTGCACGAAGCCCTCCAAGAAAACGGTTGCCCCCTGGGCGGTCCGGGCTTGGACCTCGCACGGACTGTTCCGGTAATGCCGCAGCTGCAGCCGCCGGACATCCCGCGGCTCGAACCATGTCTCCAGGGAATGTCCGACGCAATCGGCTGGTTCCGAGATACCCAGGAGTTCTGCGAACCGCCCGTTGCAATCTTCGATGCGGCCCTCGCGAAGCACCGCAATGCCCTCCATGGCCGCAGTGCTCAGCACGTCGAATTGGTGGGAGCGCTGCTCGAGGTTCTCCAAACGCGCTTCCAGCGCGGTCACGTCGCGGATTTGGCACCACAACCCCTCCGCATCGCGGAAGTACGGCTTCACTTCCCACAGCCGACCCGGTTCCACCTCCAGCACCATCGGCTTCCCTACCCGTGCATCGACGAGCCGCTCCTGCACCGCCGGAGCCGCACACAGGTTCCTCACCGCTTCGGCCTCTAGCCCGACCCAAACCGGCTGCAACACCTCCACCGAACCTCCGTCCGCAAACCGCACCCGCGTCTCCGCAGCCTGCGCAACCGCCTGATCAATCAGCGGTTCCATCGGACTTCCCTGCTTTTTCGATCCGCAAACCGTCGATCCTCCGCAACTCGCCCCCCTTGTATTCTTCTTCCCGCTGCACGGTTCCATCGGTACGGGAATGCACCCACCGACCCTCCTTCACGCCACCCACAAAGAGCCCGGTCAACTGGCGCGTACCGTCGGCGTACCACCACGTATGGCGGCCTTCTGGCATCCCGTTCACGAAGGATCCCCGAAAAATGACCGTCCCGCTGGCGTGTGTATGGATCCATTCTCCCGATTTCTCGCCGTCAATGTACGCACCTGTTTCGCGGTGATCGTTCACGTCCATCACCCACTCCCCGTTGCGCCGCCCACGCACAAACTCACCTTCCACCAGCACTGCGCCCTCTGGGCTGAATTCCTTGCACATGCCGTCCTCTTTCCCGAATCGGTACACTTCCTCCCGGTGGGTTTTCCCGTCGGGATAGTACCAAACCCACGTTCCATGAAACGCTCCTTCGCGGTAACTTCCTCGTTGTGCGACCGATCCATCGGGGTAATAGAAGGTCCACTCGCCTTCGCGCACCCCAGCCACATAGGGTCCTTCCGCCTGCAATCCGCCCTCTGGATACCACAGTTTCCAGTGCCCGATGCGGTTCCCCAGCGCATCCGTCACCCCTTCTCCGGCCCGCACCCCGTCGAGGTACAGCGTCCCCGCCACCAAATCGCCTTCGGGAGAGTATTCCCTGAACACCCCATGCTCCTTGCCATTCCGGTACGATCCTACACGGCGCACGGCGCCGTTCGGGTGCAGCTCCCGCTTGATTTCCAGTAAATCTGTCGTTTCAGCATCGATCACGCGCTCTCCGTATTCGTAGCGCTCCATCCGCTCGAGCTTGCCTTCGGCGTTGTAAAATCGAAACACGCCGTGCCGCTCGCCCCGCCTCCAGGTGCCCTCCTCCTGCACCGCACCACTGGCGCGCAGCACTTCCCACAACCCTTCCTTTTTCCCTTCCGGACCGTACCGGTTGAGCTTTTCGACGGCCACCTGCACACCGCGGACGAACACCATCCGCGACACCAACCGGCCGTCGTCTTCTGCAAATTCCTTCCCGTTCCCGTGTTCAAGGCCGTCGTTGAACGGGACCTCCCGCGCTACAGTGCCGTTCGGGTGGTAGTCGAGGGCTGTCCCAGAGCGGACGTCCTCTACCCACGGCATCCGCGCCACCAGCGCTCCATCCGCTGCATAGACAGCCTCCCATCCCGACTTTTTTCCGCCGGCGTAATTCACAGACCGCTCAAGCGTACCGTCTTCCCGGTAGAAGGTCCATTCTCCTTCCAGCTGGTGATTCCTTCTGCTCCCCTTGCTTTTCAAGGCACCAGAAGGCGTGTAAGCTGTCCAAACGCCCTCAGGAGACCCATCGACGAGGCACCCTTCGCTGGAAACTCCCCCTTCCGGATACCGGTACACCGTCCAAACACACCCTTCCGGCCGCACTTCGATTTCCTGTGCACACACTGTATCTATCATCTTTTCTGAGAAGAAAGAAAGTAGAACTAGTGTTAGCCTGTGGAAACTGTGGATGACGCGAGCGCCGGAGAGTTGCATTTTCGCTTTTGCACAAATTTCGTTCACGTTTTCCACACCTCATGTCTTTTTAAATATCTGTTATTCATTTGTTTAACTTTTGTTCTTCGTTGGATGGTCACAAGGTCGTGGGGATAAGTTGTGCTCTGACCCACCGTGAACAACCGGCGAATCGGTGGGGAGAACTTCGGAGCAGATTGCGCGGTGGAAGTTTGGAAAAGCGCAAGGGACATCGCATTCGACGAAACCGCCTGATTCACCAAATCAACTTGTTCGAAACTTCTCAACGGGATTTCACCCATATCCGCCCGGGGGCTGTGAATTACCTTTCCGGCATGAACGTATCCATCGGATGTGACCACGCAGGGCCTGCTTTGAAGGCAAAAATCGCGGCATTTCTCCTATCGCGCGGCATCACTCCCCTCAATCGGGGCACAGATACCGAAGAGCGCGTGGATTACCCTGATCACGCGCATGCAGTTGCAGAAGACGTGGCTTCAGGTGCTGCACCGCTCGGTATCCTCATCTGTGGATCGGCAAACGGTGTGGCCATGGCGGCGAACAAGCATGCGGGCATTCGCGCCGCCATCGCGTGGAACCGCGAACTCGCTGCCCTTGCACGCGGACACAACGACGCAAACATCCTATGCTTGCCGGCGCGTTTCATCACAGAGGAAGAAGCCTTGGCGAGTGTTGCGGCATTTTTAGACACCCCTTTCGAAGGAGGCCGGCACACGGATCGGGTCGCAAAGATTGCGTGGATGGCGTGTGTATGGCTTTTGGGGTGCGTTCCCCTGTTCGCGCAGCAGCAGTTGGAAGCCGAACGTGTGCGGGGGTGGGCCGCAACCGTGACGCCCGCTGAGCTCGAAGCGAACTTGAGCGTGTTTGCATCGGATGCGTTTGAAGGTCGAGAAACGGGAACGCCGGGGGCGGAGAAAGCTTCGGAGTTTGTGCGGGATGCGTTTGCCGAGGCAGGGCTGGTTCCAGCGGTGAGCGGATCGTGGTTTCAAGAAGTTCCGATGCGGACGGAGCGGCTCCTCACTGCGTCATTTCGGATATCGGGGACGGCGTATGCGTATCCCGAAGACGTGGTGTTTCCCCCCTCCACGGAGCTTGAGGAATGCCCGGAGACGGACCTGGTGTTTGCGGGGTTTGGCATTGTAGAGGGCAAGCGGAACGATTATGGAGGCGAAGCGCTTCGGGGGCGCATTGCGGTGGTCTTCGGGGGGTCTCCAGATGGGAAGGGCGAGGACCGTACGATGGACAAAAGGAAATGGGCGGAAGCCGCAGGCGCTAAAGCGTTGGTGGTGATCCCGGAGAACTACGGAGCGCTGCGAGGGCGGTTCAAGGCATGGGGGGACCGGCCGGCTACGCGCTTAGTCCGGGACTGGCCGGTGGACGCTGAGCCGGGGTCGGCGTTGCCCGTGTTTTACGTTTCAGAGCGCGTGGCCCAGGCGTGGTTGGGCGATGTCGCCGCCTTGCGCAAAGCCTGCAAGAAGCGCACGAAACCCGTCCAAATTGCAGGCACGTGGAGCCACCGCATTGTGCGGGAATCCCGCGAGTTTCTCGGTAGAAATGTGGTGGGCCTTCTCCCGGGCTCGGAAAGCCCGCTCTCGAAGGAGTGCGTTGTCCTGACTGCACATTACGACCACATCGGCATCGTGGACGGCCAAATCAACAACGGAGCCGACGACGACGGTTCCGGAACCGTCACGCTGCTGGAGCTCGCTGAGGCGTGTGCAACCGCAGCGCGAGAAGGACTTCCCCCGCGTCGTTCGATGCTCTTCATGGCTGTTGTGGGTGAGGAAAAGGGATTGCTGGGTTCCGAGTGGTACAGCGAGCACCCCGTTTGGCCCCTCGACTTCACCGTCGCAAACCTCAACATCGACATGATCGGGCGCACCGACGCAGCGCACCCAGACAATGAGCGGTATGTCTATCTCATCGGCTCAGACCGCCTTTCGTCCGAACTGCACGCGGTCAGCGAGACGGTCAATGCGCGGTTCACCCGGCTATCCCTCGACTACACGTTCAATGCCGAGGACGACCCGAACCGGTTCTACTACCGCTCCGACCATTACAACTTTGCCCGCAAAGGCGTCCCGGTCATCTTCTACTTCTCCGGTGTGCACGAGGATTACCACAAACCGGGCGACGATGCAGAGAAGATCCGCTTCGGCAAGATGTCAGAAATCGGTCAACTGGTGTTTCACACGGCTTGGCAGCTTGCGAACCAGGACCGCCGAATCAAGGTCGATCGGACGCCTACTCCGCAGTAGGCTGCAGGGCTTCTCGGAACACCTCTTTCAGCCGGGCGTGCGCGGGGCCAGTAGCGGGGCCGTCGAATCCTACGTGGATCCATGCGGAGCCGTCGTCGCGCACGATGGCGGTGGTGGGAAAGGCAGAAATTCCCCCTGGAATCCACGGGAACACCTGGGCAGCGCGCTCTTTCGAGGCGCCTCCGCCGATGAAGGGAAGGGTCGAGGCGCCGCAGGATCGGGCCCAATGTGCGAGCCGACCTGGCTTCGGCAGGCTGTCTCGCTCGAAGAGAACGACCGACCACTGCACATCGTTCCGTCCCTGCAGCAGTTCCGCGCACATGCGCGCTTCGTCCATGCAGTTCGGACACCATGTGCCGGCGATGCTGATGAGGTGCAGCTTGCCTGCGGGTGGAACCGCAGAGATCAGGCTGTTTCGACCGGTTGACGTGCGCACCGTGAACGAGGTTTCTGCGGCGATGCGGAGCGTTTCAGCATGCGGTGCTTGCCCTGCTGACCCTGCTTCTGCGTGCCAACGGGTGAACCCGTGGATGCCGCTGTGCAGCGTTCCGTCCACAAATCCGTTTGCGGTAGCGCGTGCTTGTAACGCGTACAAGTGAGCGCCGTCGAAGGTGGAGAGGTTCAGGACACTGTTGCGCAGGGTTCCTGCGAGGTAGCGCAGGTCACCGGTCGGAGATGCCACGGTACCAGAGGCGCTGTCTCCCCAGGTACACAGGAGCAAGCGGTCTGTGGCCAAGGTGTCCCCTTCCCACAGGAAATTCCACTCTCCGCAGGTGCGTTCACCGGTTTCAGGAACTGCGTCCAGTGATTCTGCCGTGAATGGAACCCGGTATTCGTCGGGTCGGAGGCTGTCAATCCAGTGCCCTTCGAAGCCGTGTTCGTTCCAAACCACGCGCAAGCTCCCCCCGAACACAGGCATGCGGTACACGCCCTCTCCGATGGCTTCGAGCGGAATGCGTTCGGCGTCGTTGCGCACGAACAAGCCGTCCTTGTTCCCTTCAAAGCGCACGTGCGCCTCGGTGGAATCGTTCAGCGCGAACCGCACATTCCACTGGGGCAGTCCAGCAGGATCAGGGGAGTTGCACGCAAGGAGCGCTGCCCCACACAGCAGCAGGGTTCTCATTCCAAATCGAACCGGATGCCTTGTGCCAGAGGAAGCGCATTGCCGTAGTTGACGGTGTTCGTGGCGCGTCGCATGTAGGCTTTCCATGAATCAGACCCGGATTCGCGACCGCCGCCCGTTTCTTTTTCGCCCCCAAACGCACCGCCGATTTCAGCGCCGGAGGTGCCGATGTTGACGTTAGCTATACCGCAGTCGGAACCACGGACAGACAAGAATCGCTCTGCCTCGCGGACGTCATTCGTCATGATGGCAGACGAAAGACCTTGATCGACAGAGTTTTGGATGTCAATGGCTTCTTCAATGGTGCTGTACTTCATGAGGTACAGCAACGGCGCAAAGGTTTCCTCTTTGACGATGGGAAGGTCGTGGCGAACCTCAGCGATGGAGGGCTTGACATAGCAGCCGCTTTCGTATCCCGGTCCGGTGAGAACACCGCCCTCCACCGCGAAGGTGCCCCCTTGTGTGCGGACGGCTTCCAAGGCATGCAGGTAGATGTCCACGGCCTGGCGGTCGATGAGGGGGCCGATGTGGTTCGTTTCGTCCAGGGGGTTTCCGATGCGGAGTTGACCGTATGCCTTGACAAGGGTGTCCCGGATTTGGTCGTAGCGGCTTTCATGGATGATGAGGCGCCGCGTGGAGGTGCACCGCTGGCCGCACGTACCCACGGCACCGAACACGGTTGCAGGTACGACCATTTTCAAATCGGCTGTGGGCGTGATGATGATGGCGTTGTTCCCACCGAGTTCGAGCAGAGCACGACCGAGGCGTGCCCCCACGGCGGCCCCGACGGCCTTGCCCATGCGGGTGCTGCCTGTGGCACTGACGAGGGGAACGCGGCGGTCGTTGCTCATGAGCACTCCGATGTCGGCACCGCCGTTGACGACGCAAGAAAGTCCCGCGGGAACTTCGTTTGCATCGGCCACCCGGTTCCAAATGTGTTGGCAGGCGATGGAGCAGAGTCCCACTTTCTCCGAAGGTTTCCAGATGCAGGCATCGCCGGCAATCCATGCGAGTGCGGTGTTCCAGGACCAAACCGCCACAGGAAAGTTGAACGCGGAAATGATGCCGACGATTCCGAGTGGATGCCATTGCTCGGACATCTTGTGCTCGGGCCGTTCGGAATGTGTGGTCATGCCATAGAGCATCCGGCTGGAGCCCACTGCGAAGTCGCAGATGTCGATCATCTCTTGGACCTCGCCGAGTCCTTCTTGGTAGCTTTTGCCCATTTCCCAGCTTACGAGGGCGCCGAGTTCGGCCTTGACCTCCCGGAGGGCGTTCCCGAACTGGCGGACGACTTCACCACGTTTGGGAGCGGGGACGGTGCGCCAGACGAGGAAAGCTTCGTGGGCGGCCTCCACAGCGCGGTGGTACTCCTCTGGTGTCGCGGTGGTGAAGCTGGCAATCTTGCTGCCATCTACCGGGGAGTAAGAATCGAAGACGGGACCAGAACCGAAAGCCTCGGACCCGATCATGACGCCGGGGTTGATGTCGCGGATGCCGAGCTTTGTAAGGATGGGCTGCATGTTCATGCGCCGAATTTACAAGGAGAGCGACGACGACCCTCTATGTGTGCGCAAGATGCTGATATACAGGGTTTTGCAACCTTTGGATTCGAAAGGGTGGGATGGGCTGGAGGTTGTCGGGGGGTGCGCACGGCTGCAGTAGGGCGGAAAACCCTGCACAGCAGAGTGTTTCACGTGGAACTACCTTCCGAAGTGGACAAGAAGGACGGCGACGTCGGCCGGCGACACGCCTGAAATGGTGGAAGCGTGTGCAAGGGTTTCGGGTTGTTCGGCGCTGAGCTTTTGACGGGCCTCGATGCTCAAGGCGGTCAAACTCGAATAGGGATAGTCTCGGGGGATTCGAATGTCCTGGAGTTTACCGAGACGCTCTGCGAGCTGTTGCTCTTTTTCGATGTACCCTGCGTACTTGATTCGGATCTCCACCGATGTTCGAATTTCCTCTTCTTCGTTCAGGAAGGGCTCGAGTTCTGGCGTCAGGGAAAGCACATCGTTCAAGCTGAGTTCTGGGCGGGAGACGAGGGAAAGGGCCTTTACCTTCTGGGAGAGGGGAGAAGACCCGAGCGCTGCGAACTGCGCTGCGGTAGCATCCGGATCGACGCTTGTTGCAGAAAGGGCGCGTTCAAGATGCGAGGCGGCAAGGCGTTTCGTTTCGAGCCGACGCATGCGGTCGGAAGAGGCGAGGCCGATGGAGTGTCCTAGCGGCGTAAGGCGTTCGTCTGCGTTGTCCTGGCGCAGCAGGATGCGGTATTCTGCGCGGGAGGTGAACATCCTGTAGGGTTCCTTGGTGCCCTTGCTGACCAAATCATCGATGAGAACACCGATGTAGGCGTCACTTCTGCGGAGAACAACAGGCTCGAGGTTCCACGTGGAACGTGCCGCGTTGACACCGGCCATCAAACCCTGTGCGGCCGCTTCCTCGTAGCCCGTGGTGCCGTTGATTTGACCGGCAAAGTACAGGCCAGGTACCGAGCGGGTTTCGAGGCTGTGGTGCAGTTGCGTGGGATGGAAGAAGTCATATTCCACGGCGTAGCCGGGCCGGAAGAATGCCGCTTGTTCGAAGCCGGGTACCGCGCGGAGGGCCTTGAATTGCACATCCTCGGGCAGGCTTGTAGAGAATCCGTTGACGTAGACCTCCACCGTATCCCAGCCCTCTGGTTCGACGAACAGCTGGTGGGAATCCTTGTCTGCAAACCGGTCAATCTTGTCTTCGATGCTGGGGCAATAGCGCGGGCCTAACCCTTGGATGCGCCCTGTGAACATCGGGGAGCGGTCAAATCCTTCCCGAAGGAGGTCGTGCACACCGACGTGGGTGTGCGCAATGTGGCAGCTCATTTGGCGGGTAAGCCGGGGGGTGGCGGTGAACGAGAACCGTGCAGGGTGTTCGTCCCCACGCTGCTCCTCCATCTTCGAATAGTCGAGAGATCGACCGTCGATGCGGGGCGGCGTTCCGGTTTTCATTCGATCGGAAGTGAAGCCCAGGTCAGAAAGCTGTTCTGTGATGCCCGTGGCGGCACGTTCGCCCGCCCGCCCACCGCCGAGCTGCTTTTCGCCGATGTGCATGACGCCATTCAGGAAGGTCCCGTTCGTGAGCACAACCGTCCGAGATCGGATTTCCATGCCGAGCCCCGTGCGCACCCCGACGCAACGTCCCCCCTCCACCAACACGCCAGTGACGGAATCTTGCCAAAAATGCAAGGCAGGAATGGACTCGAGCTGTAGGCGCCATGCTTCAGCAAACCGCATGCGGTCATTCTGTGTACGCGGACTCCACATGGCCGGGCCTTTTGACCGGTTGAGCATGCGGAATTGGATGGCACTGGCGTCGCTGACGATGCCGGACCGACCGCCCAGTGCGTCGATTTCACGGACGATTTGGCCTTTCGCAATGCCGCCCATGGCGGGGTTGCAACTCATTTGGCCGATTACCCCCATGTTCATGGTAATCAGCAAAGTAGATGCTCCCATGGTGGCTGCTGCCGCGGCCGCCTCGTTGCCTGCGTGGCCGGCGCCGACGACAATGACGTCGTAAGATTCAAGCATGGTTCAGGAGGGAAAAGAACTCAGCCAACGGTTCTCTTCAGCGCGCATGGCGTGCTTTTCTGCTTCGGTTGCGTCGGTCCAACCGCAGAGGTGGAGGACCCCATGCACGAGCACGCGATGTAGTTCAGTTGAAAATGAAACTTTGTGGGATAGGGCGTTGTCCTTCACCCGGTCGAGGCTGACAAAGAGATCGCCAGAAACCAACTCACCGGCGCAGTAATCGAAGGTGATGATGTCCGTGTAGTAGGCGTGTTGCAACGCCTTCGTGTTGAGCTCAAGGAGGTAGGAGTCCGAGCAGAAAATCAACTCGATTTCCCCGGTTTCGAATCCGTGCGCAGCGATTACCTGTTCAAGCCAGGCGCGGATTTTCCGTTTGTTCCGGCACGTCCAAATGAGATCGGCCGTGCTGAACACCACCGCCATCAGGACGTGTGGATGACCCCCTCGAAGTTGAGTTCGACGATGCGACCGTGGTCGAGGAACTCGCACGAATCGGAGAGCTGCCGCATCAAAAACACGCCGCGTCCGTTCGGCTTTTCCAAGTTCTCTGGAGAAGTGGGATCCGGTACGTTCGTGAAGTCAAATCCGGGACCCTGGTCCGTCACGCGGAAAAACAACGTCCCCCCTTCCCGAACCTCCATGTCTACAAAGACCTCAAAGTCAGGGTTTAAGCGGTTCCCGTGGACGATGGCGTTGTTGACCGCTTCGGTCATGGCGATGAGCACATCGCCGTAGCGCACCTCGTCGAATCCGTTGGTTTCCCGCACCTCGTCGATGAGCCGTTCGACAACGGCAATGTTCTCTGGCACGGAGGTGAACCGCAACTGCTGGATGGTCTGCATCATTGCTGTAGGAAAGGAGCCTGTTTCGGCCCGTCCAAAGTATTGAAATATTCGTTGACCCGCTGCCGGTAGAAGGGGTCGAGTTCGAGCGGAACGGTGCGGAGGAGCTCTGCCTCCCGTTCTTTCCGGTTCAAGAAGTCGAGCAAGCTAGGCGGGGGGGTGCGTTCAGCGTCCCGTCCGGTCCGTGAAGTGCGTTCGGTGTCTTCGCCGCGTTTGCGCTCCGCATTCTCTGCTTCGAGGAGGCGCGTTTCGATGTCGCGTTGCCGCTTGAGTGTCTCTGGATTCAGGGTCTTGCGGACCAAATCTCGCTCGAGCTCTTCCATCGCCCGAGCGATTTCTTTCATCCCGTTTCCTTGTCCAGAGCCATCCTCGTTCAGCTCGCCTGCCTTTTTCTCGGCGAGTTTTCGAAGGGCGGCCTGTTGCGCGGCCATGCGGGCCCACTGCTCGCTCAAGCCGCGCCCGTTCGACCCCTCCCGGCCCATGGATTCCTTCATCTTTGAGAGCTGTTCTCCGAGGGCTTGTTGCATGCGCTTGAGGTCTCCTGCGCTCACTTTGGATCCGTTTCCGCCGGGTTTTTCGCAGTTTCCGGATCCGGGCTGGGCGTTTGCCATGGCTTGCTGCATTTGGCGCAAGGCCTCATCGAGCATCAAGGCGAGGTTGTTGAAGCTCGTCATGACGTATTGCTGGTCCATGGTGATGGTGGCGGTTTGGCGCTCACCAAACTGGCCCAACGCCTTGTCCATGTGGTGGTTCACCAGTCCGATTTCCCGGTGAACGGCGGCGGAGAGCTGCGGAACCCGCTTTGCAAGGGCGAGCAATGAGTCTTCGACCATGCGGCTGTCGTCCCGCAGTCGGCGTTGGGTTTTGCCGTGTTGCGTGTACCGCGGATCGTCTGGACCGGTGGTTCGGACCGCCTCCATGACGGACTCTTGTTCGAACGAGAGGGTCAGGACGTTCTCGAGCAGAGCGCGCAAGGCTTCGAGGTCTTCGGTCTGCTGTTCACCCTCCATCGCAGCCAGGAGCGCAGACATCTGTTGCGACATCTCTTGCATTTGCTGTCCGGCCTTTTTCTGGGATTCAGAAGCCTTCGAAGGCTTGCCACTTTCGAGCTGTTGGCTGCTTTTGTTCAGTTCATTTTGAATGCTCTCCTCCTCCTCCGAGGTGTCCGGCATGCCGTTCGGATTTTCCAGTTCTGCATTCTGTTTCTCGAGCGCATCGAGTTCGTCTTGGAGCTTATCAAACCGCTCATTGAGAGCGTCTTGCTTCTCCTTCAGTTCAGATGCAGGGGTTTGCTGCTCCTTGGTTTCTTCGGCCAAATCGAGCTGGTCCTGCGCAAGCTCCTCGAGGGCGCCCGCGACCTCCTCCATCCGCATCTCCCATTCCATCTGTTTGAACTGCTCGAGGGCGCGGTCAAGCTCCTTCTCCAGCGATTCTTGGTTGATTTCCATTTCATCGAGGCGCTCCTGCATCGAATCAAGCGCCTCCTCGCCCTGTTGCTCGAGCAAATCGCGCATCTCCTGCATGAGCTCTTTCATCTCGTCGGAGAGGATGTTCTCGAGCATCTGTTGCAGCAGTTCCTGCTTCTCGAGGATCCGGTTTTCGGTTTCTGAGAATTCGGAAGCACGGTCGGTGCGTTCTTCGTTTGCCTGCTGCAACTCCTGCAGTTGCTGCTGGAGTTCTTCTTGGCGCTGGAGGAACTCTTCAAGAGCGCGCTTGTCTTGCCAACTGAGTTCTTTGCCCTCACGGAGTGCGCGCTCGATGTCTTCGAGTTCCTTGTTCAACGCGCGGGCATCTTGCAGGGCCTCGTCGAGTTGCTCAGCGAGGGCTTCTCCGGCGGCGTTGCGCTCTTCGCGGAGTTCATCGGCGTCGGGGGTATCGAGGACGCGGGTCGTGGAGCGTGTGGATTTGGGACCGCGGATGCCGTCGTTGTCCCAGACTTCGAACCAATACTCGAGCACATCCCCAGGACCGACGCCGAGGGAAGAGGCATCCCAGCGGTACACAAACACATCCCGATTTCCTGCAGGACGTGGCAAAGGAATGCGGTCGAGCGTGCCCGGAGGCTTCGCGCCCTCGACCCACCGCACCACGAGTTCGAGTCGGGTGAATCCGTAGTCGTCCTGGACCCATCCGCGGAAATCGCGCAAGGTGCGGTACACGGAATCGGGCAATTCCTCGACTGCAATGGAAGGCGCACCATCGGGAATCACCCGGATGTCGTAGCGAATGGAATCGTGGGTTGCCAAGGCATCGTTCAGGGGAACAATCCAATAGGGCAGTGACGCAAGCGCTTTGAGCGTGTGGCTGAACCGTCCCGCGGGTCCCCGCTCTGGCTGTACCGTCGTCGACCCGAAGACCAGATCCAGTCGGTCGGTGTCGCGTGTCGCAAACGACCAGGTGAGCACCGTGCCTTCCGGAACCACCAGGTCCCCCGTGTTTTCCAGGGTGCGCGTGCCGACGCCGGTGTACGCCGGCGCGACCGCCTCGACCGTGAATCCGGCCAAAGCGGGCACGGGCAGGGCCTTCAACGTGTGCTCCACCGAGGTCACCCCACCGCCCGAAAAGCGGAATGCCACATCCTCCCGCACCATCGGAATGACATGGCGCCACGTGTCTCGACCTGCAGTTTCCATGCGGTGGCGTCCCCCGCCGTACTCGATCCACACGGCGGCAGGTCGCGTGGCTCCTTCTACAGCGACGACCACCTCGAAAGACGTGGCCACCACCGCAGTCAGCTCCGTAGATTTCAAAACAAATCGAAAAGGAGCAGGCCGTTCGAACTCGGTGCCATGGGCGACGATGCGCTCGGTGGGTTCCCGCAAGAACTCGGGTTTCCAGAGCATCAAGAAAACCAGGGTCAGCGCGGGAGGGAGTGCTACCCGCAACATGCGCCGCGTGGCGCTGAAGTCGATGGCCCCGATGAAGGGGACGGCTTTCAGCGCTTCCGTGCGTTGGCGGATGCTGGCGAGGATGAGTTCGCGGGTGCCCTCGGGTGCCTCGGCGTATTGCGCCGTGAGCTGGAGGGTGTTGAGCAGCTTGTCGGCGACTTCGGGAAAGTGGTCGCCGATGATCCGGCTGGCTGCCGCGTGGTCAAGTCCACCGCGGATGTGCAGCAAACGGAGCAAGGGAAGCACAACACCCCGGACTGCTGCAGCCGCTGCGAGGGCCATGAATCCGTAGAACAGTGCGGTGCGGCCGCCGGTCCCGAACCGCCCGACTTGCTCGGCCAGTGCGACGGCCAGGTAGCCGGCGATGACAGCCCCGATCGTCATGAGCAGGCCGCGCACCGCGGTGTTGCGGTGGTGCCGGCGGATGAAGTCGTCGAGCCGGGAAATCAGCTCATCAGCCTCCGAAGAAGGGGCGGGGCGCATCTGCGTCATCGTTCGTCCGAAGGTACGACGCACACTTGCCCCGCCCACTCTCAGTATTTGACAGCTTTTTCAGTCAGGATTGTGAATCCGTCTGTGGCTTTGAGGGTGTATGTTCCAGTCGGGAGGTCCGAGAGGTCGATGGCCAGGATTTGGCCGGCTTCCGTGGCAGGAAGGACCCATGCCCGTACGGGTCGGGTCATGGCATCGAATGCGGTGATCTGCCAGCGCTCTCCCACCGGGGCGACGGTAGCGGCCAAATAGAACGCTCCGGTGCCGGGGTTCGGGAAGACCACGAGACCTGTCGTCAGTCCGTTGAGCACGATGGAAACGGGCGTGCAAACGGTGGCCGTGCATTTGACTTGGTTGACATCGGTCCGCATGACCTTCGCACACACGGAGTAGTTGCCGGTGGTCAAGAAGGTGTGAGACACAGAGACGTTGCCGGCTACGAGGAAGCTCGTTCCGTCCCCGAAGGACCACTTCACGACATCGCAGCTGGATAGCACAGCCCCTCCTGTCAAACTGAAATTGAAAACATAGGGATTCGTGGGGTCAGGTGTTGCTGTAATACCTTGGCTTACGGCCAAATGGAAGGCCGGTCCGCACAGACACTCAGACGCAAATCCACAGTCGGGAAGCACGGTACAAACGATGTAGCTGCAGCATTCGGCGTAGCCCCCGTCCGGAAGCAGTTCGTGGTGTGTGATGGTGAAGCAGACGGTATCCCCTGGCGCCGCGGGGGCACCGATGGGAACCGTGAACGGACCCCATGTGCCACCGGGCGGGATCGGCCCCACAGGAAGGCTGAAGTTGTAGGCCTGCAGCGCCGGGTCTTGGAAGGTGACGACCGCCTGCGAAACGGTGTAGGTCTCGTTGTTGACGAGGTATCCGGTCCAGTTCCACATGCCGGTGGCGGGTGCGCAGTCGGTTTGGTCATCCACCGCATAGCCACAGCCGGGCGTGCAGAAGAATTCGATGGTGTCTCGGCACACGATCAGCCCATCTTCCAGCCAGAGCACTTCGATCTGCTGCCACGGCGAGAGGTTCGTGGACAAACAGATTTCCGGAATGGAGAAATTGCCCATCGGCACGGTGCCCGCGGCAGGCAGGAACTCCACCGCGGCTCCGGTCCACCCGCTCGTCCACCAACCCGAATTCAGCGGGTTGTTCACGGAGAACGACGTGGCCGGGGACAGGACGTTCAGCCCGATCGCATCGAAGACACCGCCCGTGTAGTTGTTCACCAAGTCGATGGTGTAGCAACAGGGCGCATCCGGATGCGAAGTGGCACCCGTAACATCCACGGCTTCACAGGGATTGCACTGCGGGATTTCGATGCAAAGCAGGGTGTCGAGGGTGCAGCACAAGGTGGCCGGATTGTTCGCAGGATTCTCGGCATGGGCGGTGAGCGAGAAGCAGAAGTCCTGCAGGGCGATGCCCGATCCGGAGAGCACGACGCTGAAGGTGGCACAGGCGCCGGGGGCGAGCGGGGTGGTGCCGAGGTCGAACGTGGACGGACTGACCACGACACCTGCGGGCGAGACGGCATTCACGGAAAGGAAGCCCGTGCTGAAGGCTGCGTCGTTCGGGTTGCAGACCGTGAAACTGACCACCGTTTGTTCGTCGATGCAGACGGCATCGAGGTCTGTCACATACAGGCAGTCGGGCTCCACGGGGCACTCAAACGCCAGCGTGTCGGAGCAGAAAATCCCAAGTTGCTCGTCGTACCAGTCCACGATGACTTGCTGCGGCGAAGCCGTGACGTTTTGCAGGCAGAGCGCGATGAAGCCGGCGAGGTTCGCGGGCAGGGGAGATCCTGGGTTGACCGAGGTGAGGATCAACGCATTCGGCATGATCAGCTGCGGCTGGAGCGAAGGGTCGAGCCCTCCGGGCTGCCAAACGAGCTCCGCCTGCGCGCACGAAATCCCGATGCCGTAGATGGGCTCCGGTCCGGCCACGTAGCTCAGCGCAAAGCAGCAGCCGTTGTCCGGGGCCTGCGGATGGTCTTCCACCAGCAGATCCACTTCACATCCTTCGTCTTCGGTGCACTCAATCAACTCGACGTCGATCACTTCGGTGGTGTCGGTGCAGCCGAATGCGTTCGTGGCGACGAGTTGGTACTCCCCGGGAACGAGCGGCTCGTAGCACGCAAACGTCGCGCCCGGGAGCGCGGAGCCGTTGAGCAGCCACTGGTAAGCGGCCAGACCCGTCGGACCGCAGAGGGTGTCGTGGTAGCACGCTGTGTAGCATCCGGTGGCGACCGTGCAGAAGTCAGGCAACGGATGTACGGTGGCGCCCGCCGTGCCCGCGCACCCGCTGGTCAGGTCGGTTCCCGTGACGGTGTACGTCCCGGCGATTCCCACCGTGATCACCGGCCCGGTCATCCCGTTCGACCACGTGTACGACACGTTCAGGTTGGCCGGCGTAACCGCGAGCGTCGTCGGCCCATTGATGCACGACGTCGGTGACACCGCCACGGTGAAGGCGGGGACGGAGGCGAGGCTCACGAAGTGCGGTCCCAGGACCGCAGAACATCCGAAGGCGTTGACCACCTTCACCGTGTAGCCAGCAGGATCGATGTTGCCGTCGCACACGGTCAGTGCGGAGTTCGTCTCTCCTGCGAGGGCTCCGGAGGTGCCACCGATCCACTGGTAGGTGTAGCCCGGGGCGTACGGCGCGAGCACGGTGACGCAGCCGGCACCGCAGATGTAGGAGGGCCCTGAGAGCGTGCCTGAAGGCGGCGGAACCGCTTCGACGAGGATGGAATCCGAGGTGTTTTCGCACCCGTTTGCATCGGTCACCATCACCGCATAGGTTCCGGCGGTGAGGACCTCGCACACTCCTGATCCGCCGCTGGGCGACCAGGCATAGGTCGTGAAGCCTGCGGGCGCACAGACATTGACGCCGCCGCCCGTGCACACGGCCAAGGGGCCGACCGGTGAAAGTTGGAAGTCCGGTACGCCGGGGGCAATGGTGAGCGTGATTGAACTTTGTTGGGTGCACCCGTTCGCATCGAGGGCCGTGGCGGTCACGGTGTACGGGCCGGCGGCGAGGAAGGCGTGCGAGGGGGCGAGACCGTTGAAGGTCGCCCCGTCGCCGAAGTTCCAGGTGAACTGCACGGCGTTCGTGGCGGTCGCAGAGAAGTCGATGGGTTCATCGGTGCAGTAGGGACCGGGGCTGGCCGTGATGAGGGGGATGCCGACGCCTCCGATGACAAGGGTTTCAGAATACGAAGCCGTGCATCCGTTGCCGTTTGTGACCGTGACGGTGACGGTGTAGGTGCCTGCACCGGGGAAGGCCACGGTTTGGTTGGGGCCGTACAGGAGGGGCCCGAACCCGACGTTCCAGACGACGGAGTTGATCGGACTTCCGGGCCCGGTGTTGAGGTAGGTCGACATGTCCGTGAGCTGGACGGTGCTGCACGTTAGCGGGGTCATGTCGAAGAAGGCGGCCAGCGGCACGCAGACGCTGAGGTTCTCCGTCACGGCGCAGAATCCGCCGGGGTTGCCGGCTTCAGGCACCAGCCCGTTGAAGGTCACGTTGTAACATGCCGCGGTGGTGTAGGTGTGGGTGATGCCGTTGCCGGCGCCTTGGTTGCCATCGCCGAAGTTCCAAGTTCCGCCACTGACGTTTGCGCCGGTCCAACCGAATTGCACGGCATTGCAGACGGGGGTGGTGACGTTTGCATAGGCTCCGATTGTGAAGGGCTCCGGAATGCACGCGGGACCGCTGCA
>CAMCYM010000005.1 GCA_945883885.1 Chryseobacterium gleum | reverse complement strand
GTACACCCTCGGCATCGAGGACCGTTCCGGATAGGGTTTGGGCCTCTACCGAGGCCCCAAACAGAACGAAAGCAAGCAGAATCCAACAGCGCATCATGGGGCGCAAGATGCGAAGGGTCTGCTGAGGTTCAGCAAACACCTGCAAAGCGGACACCGACGCTGGCAAAGTCTGCGGCGAGGACCGGGGAATCCGCTGGAGGTTTGCGGCATGAACGAGGAACGGATGATGCGGTGGCTGACCCTCAGTGAGTTAGAGGGAATCGGGCCTGCAGGCGTGGCGCGCTTTGTAGAAACGCACGGGGGATTAGATGCGGCGTGGACCGTGCTCGCGCGGCACCGGCCGGGACTGCAAGAGGCGTGGGTTCGGGCCGAATCGATCCTCGCTTCGGTGGCGGAGAGGGGGGGGCGGAGTGTATCTTGGGAGCATCCGGAGTACCCCGCCGCGCTCGCGGAAATGCGCACGGCGCCGCACGTGCTTCACATGAAAGGTGCGCGCGTGGAGGAACTTGGCCCCTGTGTGGCGGTGGTGGGAACGCGGCGGTGCACCTCTGAAGCGGCGGGTTGGGCCTTTCGTTTGGGGAAGGCGTTGGCTTTGTGTGGCGTCACCGTGGTCAGTGGCCTTGCGCGTGGCATTGACGTAGCCGCCATGAAGGGAGCGTTGGTGGGCGGTGGAAGGGTGGTCGCGGTGTTTGCGCATGGATTCGATTGCGTCCATCCGCCCAGCCATGCCCGCATCGCACGCGCCATTCTGGACGCCGGGGGAGCGTGGTGGACGGAGTTTGCCCCGGGGGTTCCGCCGGAACCGTGGCGTTTTGCGTGGCGCAATCGGATTGCCGTAGGCGCAAGCAAAGCCCTGGTCATGGTCCAAAGTCCAGGGAGAGGGGGCGCGATGATTTCCGTGCGTTGGGCCTTCGAAGAATGCCGTGAGGTCTTTGTCGTGCATCCGCAGTGCAGCAGCGGCACGTGGGACGGCAACCGCCACCTGTTGCAGGAACATCCGGAGGTGGGCGTGAACGCTCCTACCGAGGTGCTCGCGCGGTTAGGCGTGAATCTGGTGGAGACCCTTCCTGGACCCGGCAATTCCCTGCCCCCTCGCCTCGATGACGCGTGGACCGTTGTGCTGGAAGAGGACGGCGCGGATGTCTCGCGGGTCGCGCAATCGCTGGGGATTCAAGTCTCAGAAGCGAGGACGCGCCTGTTGCTTCTCGAGCTCTCCGGGCATGTCCGGCGTGTCCCCGGGGACTGGTATGTGGCTGTCGTTACTGGAATTGACCGGTAATGAGTCGCCAAATGTCGTTGCCCAACGCATACGCCATCAGCGTCAACAGGAAGATCAACCCGGCGAGCTGTGCCCGTTCCAGGAACTTGTCGGAAGCGGGCCGGCCCATGACCATTTCGTACAAAAGGAACGCGACGTGGCCACCATCCAGTGCCGGAATGGGGAGCAAGTTCATGAAAGCCAGAATCAAGGAGAAAAAGGCCGTGTTTCGCCAAAAAAGCTCCCAGTCCCACGTAGGAGCGAAGATGCTTCCGAAGGTGACCAAGCTTCCGACTTGCGTGGCCCCTGCGGAAGAGAACAAGAACCGCAAGGACAGCACGTACTCCTGCAAAGTGCTCGCTGCCAGTCCGAAGCCGCTTACGACGGCTTCTCCGGCGCTGAATTCTCGGTGTTCCGACTGGAATTCAGCCATCTTTGATGGGTCTTGGGTCAAGAAACCCAAGGCCCCGGTCGAGTCGGTGGCAGCATGAAGAACCCGTTGCACCCCAGCCTCGTCGGCCACCATCAGAAGCACAGAATCACTCGGATGTGCCCGGAGGTAGGCCGAAACATCACCGAAGAAGATGAGCGGCAAGCTGTCAATGCCTACAAAGCGATCGCCCGCTCGCAGACCGGCGGCATCTGCTTGGGAACCTGGAAGCACGGTGTCCACCACGCAGGGCACACGCAAGCCGAAAGGCATGCGGATGGCGCTGTCCACGAAGAACTGACCGAGGTCCTGGTCAAAGGTGAGGGTCACCTCTTCCGCTCCTCGGCGAACGACCACTTCTTCTACTTGGTCGAAGAACAGCGTGCGCCGGATGGCTTCGAACGACTCTGGGGTTTCACCGTTGACACGAAGGATGTGGTCCCCGTCTTGGAACCCCAACGATTCTACACGTTCATCCACCTCGATGCCATAGGGCACTTGGTCTGCAGGCAGGAAATCGCGCCCCCACACGAACAGGACCATCGCATAAATCGCGAAGCCCGTGATCAAATTCACGATGATGCCCCCCAGCATGATGATGAGCCGTTGCCAAGCGGGTTTCGACCGGAACTCCCACGGCTGCGCCGGTTGCTTGAGTTGTTCGGTGTCCATCGACTCATCCACCATCCCGGAGATCTTCACGTATCCGCCCAACGGAAGCCATCCGATGCCCCATTCGGTTTCCCCGATTTTTCGCTTGTACAGGCTGAACCACGGGTTCATGAAGAGGTAAAACTTCTCCACGCGTGCTCCGAACTTGCGGGCGGCGAAATAGTGACCCAGTTCGTGCAATACGACGAGGATCGAAAGGCTCAGAAGGAGCTGTGTGGCTTTGATAAGAGCAACCATAGAGGAAGAGGCGGGAAGCGCCAAAGGTACTCGGCTTTTTGTGGGTATCTTGCCCCCGATTCATGACAATGCGCAGCGCATTCGCAAAGCGGCAGGGCTCCCACAGGCAGCTCCCTCCGAAAGAGAAGTTCAAGAAGTGGTTTTGGTGGATCGGGCTTTCCCCCCTCATCGGCTTCGCACTGCTCACGTTGATTGCCCTCATCGGGCCTCTCCCGGATACGGATGCATTGACAAATCCGAAGACGGATTTGGCCACGCGCATCTATGCTGTGGACGGGCGCATCATCGGCAGGTACTATTCCGAGAACCGCTCGGATGTGCGCTTTGACGAGTTGCCGCAGCATCTCGTAGACGCGTTGATTTGCACGGAGGATGTGCGGTTCAGCACCCACAGCGGCATCGACTTCCGTTCCCTTGCGCGGGCGGTGATGTTCTTAGGAACGCGCGGGGGCGGGAGTACCATCACCCAGCAACTTGCGAAGTTGCTGTTCACCGAAGAGTACGAGTCGTCCAACTTCATCGAGCGTGCGCTCTTGCAAAAGCCTCGGGAGTGGATCATTGCTTCCCGACTCGAACGCTACTATACGAAGGGAGAAATCCTTGCGATGTATCTGAACCGGTACGACTTCCTCAACCAAGCGGTGGGCATCCGATCTGCGGCGAACGTGTATTTCGACAAGGATGTGAAGGACTTGAACGTCCAAGAATCAGCCATGCTTGTGGGGATGCTGAAAAACAGCTCACTCTACAACCCGATGCGCCGACCGGAGCGCGTCATGGAACGCAGGGAAGTTGTGCTGAACCAAATGGAGCGCAACGGCAAACTCACCGAGGAAGCGTATGACAGTTTGCGCGCCACGCCGTTGGGGTTGGATTTCCAAATCGTCAGCCACGACGAAGGACGTGCCCCGTACTTCCGGGAAATTCTTCGCGCAGAAGTGACCCGGTTGCTGGAGGAAAAGAACGACGACGGAACCTACAAGATCGCGAAGGCAGACGGGTCGCCCTACGACCTCTACCGGGATGGGCTCAACATCTTCACGACCATCGACAGCCGGATGCAGGAGTCAGCCGAGTTGGCGGTAAAGACCCATTTGGCCACGGAACTGCAAGCGGCATTCACGAAGGACGTGAACCGACGGCCGAAGGAGGACTATCCCTTTTTCAAGGGAATCGACCCGAACCAGCGGGAAGCGAACCTGCGCCGCGCCATCAAGGAGAGCAACCGCTACCAATTCGCTTCGGGCAAGATGTGCCCAGAATGCCACCGCCCGGACCACTACATCGAGGAGGCGGAAGAGGACGGGACACCGCAATGGCATTGCAACGAGGATGCCGGCGGGTGCAGCCACATGTGGCCACGGTTGACCGAGGCCGGGATTGACCGCGAATTCGATACCCCGGTGGCCATGCGGGTCTTCACCCACGACGGACCCCTCGATACGGTGATGTCCCCGTTGGACTCCATCAAGTACCACAAGGCCATCTTGCATGCGGGCCTGATTTCCATCGAGCCGGTGACGGGGCACATCAAGGCCTGGGTGGGTGGCATCGATTACCGGAGTTTCAAGTACGACAATGTGGGCCAAAGCCGCCGCCAGGTGGGCTCCGTCTTCAAGCCGTTCGTATACGCGGCGGCACTGCAGCGCGGGCTCACCCGGTGCACGGAGCTCCCGAACCAGAAAATCTGCATTCCGATGGGCGACGGCTACCCCGATTGGTGCCCGGACAACGCCGATTTCTCCTACGGAAACATGGTCACCCTGGAGTACGCCTTGGCGAACTCGATGAACACGATTTCTGCCAAGCTGATCAAGGATTATGGCCCCGATGCGGTCATTCAAGTGGCGCGCGACCTCGGGATTGAGAGCGATATACCGCGTGCTCCTTCGATCGCCTTGGGCTCGGCGGAGCTGACCCTCAAGGAAATGACGGCGGCGTTGGCGGCTTTCGCGAACGAAGGGGTGTATGTAGCTCCGCGGTTCATCGTGCGCATTGAAGACAAATTCGGCAATGCCATCTACACCCCTGATCCTGAGATTCGGCAAGGCATCGACCCGCGCACGGCGGCGGTCGTGGTGGAAATGATGAAAGGCGTGGTGGACGGTGCAGTGAACTTGGAGACGGGAAAGCGCAGCGGAACGGCGATGCGCCTGCGGGGCGACTGGGCGGAACGAGGCTACGACGGGATCCGCATCCCGATGGCCGGCAAGACCGGGACCACCCAAAACCATACCGACGGCTGGTTCATCGGCATGACGCCGGCGCTCGCGACCGGCGTTTGGGTCGGGGCGCAAGACCCGGCTGTGCGGTTCTCCTCCATCCACCTCGGTCAAGGCGCGAATACCGCCTTGCCCATCTTCGGCTACTTCATGCGCGGGGTCATCGACAACGACGACATCGATTTCCCCAGCAACGACTTCCGGTACACGGTGTCCCTTGGGTCTGATTCCGTGGATTGTAGGCGGATGGTGCGGGCCATCGAGGAGGAGGAGATCATCATCGACGACGAGGAACTTTTCGAGTAATGGCGATAACGAAAGTGGTCGCGGGCCCGCGGGAAGCGTGCGCCGGCGTGGAAAGTGGAATGACCCTGATGCTCGGAGGCTTCGGGCTGTGCGGCATTCCAGAGAATTGCATTTCCGAGCTGGAGCGGCTCGGAGTTAGCGGTTTGACGTGCATCTCGAACAATGCTGGGGTCGACGGCTTCGGGCTGGGCAAGTTGCTCGCAACCCGCCAGGTCAAGCGGATGATCAGCTCCTATGTCGGAGAAAACGAAGAGTTCGAACGCCAAATGCTCAGCGGCGAACTGGAAGTTGAGCTCATCCCCCAAGGCACGTTGGCCGAGCGGTGCCGAGCCGGAGGGGCAGGAATTCCGGCGTTCTTCACCCCGGCGGGTTTCGGCACCGAGGTGGCCGAAGGCAAGGAAGTGCGGGTCTTTGACGGCAAACCGCATATCCTCGAGCACGCCCTGACGGCGGATTTTGCGTTCGTCAAAGCGTGGAAAGGCGATACGGCAGGGAATTTGGTCTACAAAGGCACGGCGCGCAACTTCAACCCGATGATGGCCATGGCCGGCCGCATCACCGTCGCCGAAGTGGAGGAACTCGTGCCTGTAGGCGACCTCGACCCGAACGACATCCACACACCGGGCATCTTCGTTCAGCGCATCTTCCAAGGCGCGCACTACGAGAAGCGCATTGAACAGCGGACCGTGCGTCCGGCAACGGCCTCAGACCATGCTTGATAAGAATGGCATCGCTCGTCGGATCGCCCAAGAAGTGCGGGACGGCATGTACGTCAACCTCGGAATCGGCATTCCTACCCTCGTGGCGAACTTCATCCCGTCGGGGATGGAAGTCGAGTTTCAGTCCGAGAATGGCATCCTCGGCATGGGGCCGTTCCCCGTCGAAGGCACGGAAGACTCGGACCTGATCAACGCGGGCAAGCAGACCATCACGGCTCTTCCGGGTGCGGCCTACTTCGATTCCGCCACCTCGTTTGCTATGATCCGTGGCCGCCATGTGCAGTTGACGGTGCTCGGTGCCATGGAGGTTTCTGAGCACGGCGACATCGCGAATTGGAAGATCCCCGGCAAGATGGTCAAGGGCATGGGCGGCGCCATGGACCTCGTGGCCAGCGCGGACCGCATCATCGTGGCGATGATGCATACGAACCGGGAAGGCGAATCAAAGCTGCTCCCGGCCTGCACGTTGCCGCTGACCGGCGTGGGCTGTGTCAAGCGCGTGGTCACGGAGCTTGCGGTGCTCGACATCCACGACGGGGCGTTCCACTTGCTCGAACGCGCCCCCGGTGTTTCCGTGGAGCACATTCAGAAGTCAACGGCCGGTCGTTTGGTCATTCCGGACCACGTGCCGGAGATGCAGCTCTGAGCTGAATGGCCTGCTGAATCCGCAGGACCGTACTTTCCCGGCCGAGGTATTCGGCCAAATCAAACATCGACGGCCCCCCGCCCACGCCGGTGAGTGCCAGGCGCAGCGGGAGCATGACCGCCCCCATCCCCACGCCCCGTTCTGCCAGGAAAGCTGCGAAATCTGACTCGAGCGTTGCTGCGGTGAAGTCGGCGAGGGCGGACCAGCGGGCGGCGAGGGCATCCAGGTGGGGGGAGGTTTCGGGCGTCCACTTTTTGGCCACGAGCGCTTCGTCCATCGCCACCGGGGCCTCGAAGAGCCATTTCGCCGCGGCTGCCTCGTGTGGAAAGGCGATGCGCTCGCGCAACATGCTGTCAATCAGGGCCCCACGGGATCCATTCAAGGCCCCCACAGGCAGATACGGTGCGACGGCCTCTTGCCACGCTTCCGCAGGCAACGCACGCAGATACAGCTCATTGAACCAGCGAGCTTTCTCGGGGTTGAACCGGGCGCCGCTGCGCACCACCCGGTCCAAATCAAACACGGCCGCGGCCTCCTCGACGGTGTACACCTCGCGGTCATCGCCGGCATTCCAGCCGAGCATCAGCAGCATGTTCAGGAATCCTTCTGGCGAGTACCCGGACTCCCGGTATCCGACGGATGTGGTCCCGGTCACCGGATCCGTCCACGTGAGCGGGAACACTGGAAAACCGCCCAAGTCGCCGTCGCGCTTGCTCAACTTCCCGTTTCCCGACGGCTTCAAAATGAGGGGCAGGTGGGCGAATTCAGGGGCTTCCCAGCCGAATGCGGCGTAGAGCAGCAGGTGCAGCGGGGCGCTGGGCAGCCACTCTTCTCCGCGGATGACGTGGCTGATGTCCATGAGCCGGTCGTCTACCACGTTGGCCAAATGGTACGTAGGCAAGCCGTCGGCCTTCATCAATACCTTGTCATCGAGTACAGCAGTGGAAATGCGCACCTCGCCCCGGATGCGGTCGGTGAAGACGACGTCCTGCGGGGCATCCGGCGTTTTGAACCGGACGACGGAGGGCACACCGGCCGCCATCAGGGCCTCGATTTCTCGGTCGTTCAGGGAGATGCTGTTCCGCATGCCCCCCCGCGTGGAAGCATCGTACTGCCACGTCGCACCGGAGGCTTCTGCGTCTTTGCGGCGCCCTTCGATTTCGTCGGGGGTGTCCCACGCGCGGTACGCGTGGCCCGTTGAGAGCAGTTTGTCGACGTGCGCGGCGTAGATGTCCGTGCGTTCCGATTGGCGGTAGGGCCCGCAAGGCCCGCCGATGCTGAAGCCTTCCGTCGGTGGAATCCCGCACCAGCGGAGAGCCTCGACGATGTAGTCTTCGGCCCCAGGTACGAGCCGGGTGCGGTCGGTGTCCTCGATGCGGAGCAAGAAGTCTCCCCCGTGCCGGCGGGCGAAGAGGGCATTGTACAGGGCGGTCCGAACACCGCCCATGTGGAGCGGGCCGGTGGGACTGGGGGCAAAGCGGACGCGGACGCGGCGGGAATTCATGGGCTGCGAAGATACGTCGGTGAATCAGCGGGCTTCGTCTGCAAAACCAGCCGTTTCTGAAACGGAACGCCGTCGGACCACTGGAGATGTTTGTCCCGTTCAAACACACACAACCCATGAACAATTTACGCAACCGTGTCCAGCTGATCGGTCGGCTGGGAAAGGACCCGGAGGTGGTCCGATTTGAGGAAGGGAAAGTGAAAGCCACCTTCCCCCTCGCGACGAATGAGGTGTTCCGAACTCCTGAGGGCGAAAAGCAGGAGAAGACCCAATGGCACGACATCGTCGTCTGGTCGGGACTTGCAGAAATCGTCGCAGAACACCTGCACAAGGGGGAGGAGTGCGTGGTCGAAGGGCGCTTGTCCTACCGCACATTCGAAGATGCGGCGGGGCATACCCGGTATGTCACAGAGATTGTGTTGCAAGAGCTGGTGATGCTCGAGCGCAGGGTTCCTGCACCGGCTGGGGATTGAGGCGACGAAGGTCGGTGAAGGGGGCGGGGTCCGGGTTTCCGGAGCCCCGCCTTTACCTGCCGGCGAACATTCCCGAAGCAGACAGGGTTTTCAGGGTGTAAATTCGCGGCGAAACACCTGAAACTATGGCGCATCCCGGCGTGTTTGGTTCATCTCTGGCGCGGAAGTATGCGATGGCCTTGACCGGCCTCTTCCTATGCCTTTTTCTGGCGGGTCACCTTGCAGGCAACCTCCAACTGTTCAACACAGGGCCGGATGGGGCACTGAAATTCAACGAGTACGCGCGGTTCATGACCACATTTCCTGCGGTCAAGGTGCTGAGCTATTTGACCTACCTCAGCGTGCTGCTGCACCTTGTGGACGGCATCTTGCTGACCCTTGGGAACCGCAAAGCACGTCCGGTGCGCTATGCCATGGAAAAAGGAAGCGCGAACGCTGCCTGGAATAGCCGGAACATGGGGGTGTTAGGCACCATCATTCTGGTGTTCCTCGTGACGCACATGCAGAATTTCTGGTACCAAATGCACTTCGGTGACGTCCCGATGATGTACACGGTGGACGGAGAAGAATTGAAGGACCTGCACACGGTGGTCATGGCCTTCTTCAACCCAGCCGAAAACAGCTGGGCCTTGGCGGCAGTCGCCTTGTACGTACTGGCCCAAGCGGCCCTTGCGTTGCATTTGCTGCACGGCTTCGAAAGCGCCTTCCAATCGATGGGATTGCGCCATGCGCGGTACACCCCGTGGATCCAGTCTGCAGGCCGTGTGTTCAGCCTCGCGGTGCCCGCAGGATTTGCGGCCCTTCCCATTTTCCTCTACTTGATCCAGCTCTGAAGCCATGCTGAACGCACACATCCCTGAAGGACCGCTGGCAGACAAGTGGTCGTGGCACAAGAACCATGTGCGCCTGGTAAATCCGGCGAACAAGCGGGGCATTGACATCGTGGTGGTGGGTACCGGGTTAGCCGGGAGTTCCGCTGCAGCGTCGCTTGCCGAAATGGGGTACAACGTCAAGGTGTTTTGCTTCCAGGACAGCCCACGCCGCGCCCACTCGATTGCGGCCCAAGGCGGTATCAATGCGGCGAAGAATTACCAAAACGACGGAGACTCCACCTTCCGGCTGTTTTACGACACCATCAAGGGGGGCGATTACCGCAGCCGGGAGGCGAACGTCTACCGCCTTGCAGAGGTAAGCGCGAGCATCATCGACCAATGTGTAGCGCAGGGGGTTCCGTTCGCGCGGGAGTACGGAGGGTTGCTCGACAACAGGTCATTCGGCGGTGTGCAGGTTTCTCGCACCTTCTACGCGAAAGGCCAAACGGGGCAACAGCTCCTACTGGGCGCGTACTCGGCACTGAGCCGGCAGATTGCGAAAGGCAAAGTGCGCCTCTACAACCGCCACGAAATGCTCGATGTGGTGGTGGTGGATGGCAAGTGCCGGGGCATCATTGCCCGGAATTTGGTGACGGGAACTCTGGAGCGGCACGGGGCGCACGCAGTGGTTTTGGCCACTGGCGGCTACGGCAACGTGTTCTTCCTGAGTACGAATGCCATGGGCTCAAATGTCACGGCAGCGTGGAAGGCCCACCGGAAGGGCGCCTTCTTTGCAAACCCGTGTTTCACCCAAATCCACCCGACCTGCATCCCGGTTTCGGGGGATCACCAGTCGAAGCTCACGCTGATGTCCGAGTCGCTTCGAAACGACGGACGGATTTGGGTGCCCGCAAAGTTGGACGACGCAAAGGCCATCCGCGAAGGGCGCAAACGGGGCAATGACATCCCGGAAGTGGACCGCGATTACTTCCTCGAGCGGCGGTACCCGGCCTTCGGCAATTTGGTGCCGCGGGACGTCGCCTCAAGGGCTGCAAAAGAGCGGTGTGACGCGGGCTTCGGGGTCAACGAAACCGGAGAAGCGGTGTTCCTCGACTACGCGAGTGCCATCGAGCGATACGGCAAGACCGAGGCGCGGATCAAAGGCATCGCCGCACCGTCCGACGCGGAAATTCGTGAACTCGGGCGTGCAGTGGTGAAGGCGAAATACGGCAACCTGTTTGACATGTACATGCAGATTGCCGCCGACAACCCGTACGAAACCCCGATGAAGATCTACCCCGCGGTGCACTACACCATGGGAGGGCTGTGGGTGGACTACAATCTGATGACAACAATCCCGGGCTTGTATGCAGCAGGGGAGGCGAATTTTTCGGACCACGGGGCGAACCGGCTCGGGGCTTCGGCGCTCATGCAAGGACTGGCGGATGGCTACTTCGTGTTGCCCTACACCATCGGAGAATACCTGGCCGATGACATCCGCACGGGACCGATTTCCACGAATTCCCAGGCGTTTGATGAGGCCGAGACGGCCGCCCGCGAGCGGATTCATCACTATCTGAATGGCTCAGGACGCACCCCGGTGGACCATTTCCACAAGAAACTCGGTCGCATCATGTGGAACGAATGCGGCATGGCCCGCAGCACCGATGGCTTGACAAAGGCGATGGCGGACATTCGGACCCTGCGTGAGGAATTCCATGCAGAAGTGCGGGTGCCGGGGCGGGTGGACCAGTTCAACCCTGAGTTAGACAAAGCAGGCCGTGTGGCGGACTTCTTGGAGCTCGGGGAGCTGATGTGCAAGGATGCCCTCGATCGCAACGAATCGTGTGGAGGACACTTCCGGGAAGAATTCCAAACCCCGGATGGAGAGGCCCTCCGCGACGATGAAGCCTACCGCTACGTTGCGGCCTGGGAGTTTGCAGGTGACCCTGGCGCAGCACGCCTGCACAAAGAGGAGTTGGTGTACGAGAACATCGAGCTGAAGCAGCGCAGCTACAAATAACCCGCAGCCATGAATCTGACATTGAAAGTTTGGCGCCAAAACGGTCCGGAGGACACAGGCCGGTTAGAGACCTATCCGATGGAAGGGGTGAGCGAGCACATGTCCTTCCTCGAAATGATGGATGTGCTGAACGACAAGCTCATCCGCGATGGACAGGATCCGGTGGCATTTGACCACGACTGCCGGGAAGGCATCTGTGGAATGTGCTCGATGTTCATCAACGGGGAGGCCCACGGACCGAATCGCGGGGTGACCACCTGCCAGCTCCACATGCGCTCGTTCAACGACGGCGATACGATCTACGTCGAGCCGTGGCGTGCAGCTGCTTTTCCGGTGATCAAGGATTTGGCGGTGGACCGAAGTGCCTTTGACCGGGTCATTCAGTCCGGAGGATACATCTCGGTGAACACCTCGGGCAACACGCTGGATGCGAATGCCATTCCGATTCCGAAGGACGATGCGGACGAGGCCTTCAATGCAGCGACGTGCATCGGATGCGGAGCGTGCGTGGCCACCTGCAAGAACGCTTCGGCGATGTTGTTCGTTGCAGCGAAGGTCAGCCAGTTCGCCCTCCTTCCACAGGGGCAGCCGGAGCGCAAGGAGCGCGTGATGCGCATGGTGGAGCAGATGGACAAGGAAGGATTCGGGAACTGCACGAACACGGGAGCGTGTGCGGTGGAGTGCCCGAAAGGCATTGATCTGTCCACGATTGCGCGCATGAACCGGGACTACCTCGGGGCATCGCTTTCAGCTGATTGAGGCAGCCAGGTGTTAGGAACAGCGGAAGAGATTCTGTACCTTTGCCGGCCCCGACCGGGATATAGCGCAGTCCGGTAGCGCGCTTCGTTCGGGACGAAGAGGCCGCAGGTTCGAATCCTGCTATCCCGACCAGAGGAGGTCGGAGTTCCTGAGTGGAGCTCCGACCTCGTCATTTTTCGGCGTAACTTTACGAACATGAAAACGCTCGTTTTTTTCGTGGCCCTTGTGGTAGCAAGTTCAGCCACAGCGCAGAAACGTTTGGAAACCACCTTCAAGGTTGAGGGGCTGTGCGGCATGTGTGAAGAGCGGATCGAGGCAGCCCTCGATGTCAAGGGAGTGGTACTCGCGGATTGGGATGTGGACTCGAAAGCACTGCGGGTGGTGTACAAACCGCAGGTCCTTTCGGAGGAGCAATTGCACGCCTTGGTCGCCGGAGTCGGGCACGATACGGAGCGGGTCAAGGCCACAGACGATGTGTATGCGGGCTTGCACGGATGTTGCAAGTACCGGGAGAACGCGAACTGTACCGACGGCAAGCACGAGCATTGATGCGGGGTGTGCGGTGGGGCATCGCCCTGGCTTTTACGGCTGTTGCGGTTGCAATGACGGCCCAAGTGTCCGTCCGGGGCAAGGTGTTCTTCGTGCCTTCTCCTGGCGCGGCTGCTGAGCCGTTGCCGGGGGCCTATGTGGCGTGGGTAGGAAAGAATCGGCCTGCGCCGGTGGTGACGGACGGCTTCGGATTTTTCAAGATCGCTGCGGCCGAACGCGGGGATACGCTGCGGTTTTCGAGCGTGGGCTACAGCACCGTGGGGTTGGTTTGGGAGGGACAGCCCTACGTCGAAGCAGTGCTCGAGGCCGGGGTGGAGTTGCAGGCTGCGGAGGTAGAAGCGCGGGGGAGTGGCGCGACCCTGTCCCTCCTGAATCCCATGCACGTGCAGCAACTGAGCCGCAAAGAGTTGGTGAAGGCCGCGTGCTGCAACCTGTCGGAGGCGTTCGAAACGAATGCTGCGGTGGACGCTTCTTTCACGGATGCGATGACCGGCACGCGCCAAATCCGGATGCTCGGCCTCGACGGGAAATACACCCAGCTGCTCGTCGACAACCTCCCCGGACCGCGGGGCTTGGCAGCTGTGCAAGGATTGATGCTGATTCCGGGCGACTGGATAGAAGCGATTTACATCACGAAAGGGGCAGGGAGCGTGACCGGTGGCCACGAGAGCATGGCAGGCCAAATCAACCTGGCCATGAAGAACCCGATGAACGCAGACCCGCTCCACGTGAACCTCTATGCAAACGAGGGGGGTCGGCTGGAATGGAACCACGTGAGCCGGCATGCCGTGGGACGGCGCTGGAGCACCGCCGTGTTGACCCACGCCCTCTACAACGACCGCGCGAACGACCGAAACACGGACGGGTTCCTCGATGTGCCGCTGCAGCGGCATGCGGTGGTGCGCAACGAATGGAAGTTCCTGGGCGACCGGGGAATGGAGGGGGAATACGCGGTGAGCACGGTGCGGACGGACCTGGCCACCGGAGCGGCCTCGGCCTTTCCTCAGTCGGAGCCGCTGTGGGCCACCGCTGAAGCGTTGCTCCGTGACCGTGGCCCGGCCTGGTCCGCCGTGCAGCAGATCCGGCGCTACGAAGCCACAGCAAAAACCGGATACGTGCTGCCAGGCACTCCGGGGCGCAGCCTCGGTTCGCAAGTGGCGCTGGCACGGCACGACAACCGCCAACTCTTCGGGCGACACCGCTACACCGCGGAAGAAACGTATGCCCGGATCAACCTGCTGGTCCAAGGCATCTTCGGCACGACGGACCATGCGTGGACGGCGGGCCTCAGCGGCGTGTTCAACGCCTACGATGAGGTCGTGGGGGCCCTGCCCGTGGGGGCTGATTCTGCGGAAACGCAGTTGAAGCGGACGGAGTGGACTCCAGGCGTCTTTTTCGAGTACACGTGGAACCGGGCCGACCGGTTCGCGCTCGTGGCCGGCCTGCGGGTCGATCACCACAACCTGCACGGGCTGTTCGTTTCGCCGCGGGTCCACACCCGGTGGAGCGTGACCGAGCAAATCGCCCTCAAGGCCTCCGCTGGCCGGGGGTTCCGCACCCCGCTGCCGTTCGCGGAGTATCCGGGGCTGTGGGTGAGCAACCGCACGTGGGCGGCGTGGGACCCGGTAGCAGGAGCGGCCTTGCCCCTGTCCCAGCTCGACCTGCGTCCCGAGATTTCGGACAATGCAGGGCTCAGCCTGACGGCGCGGTTTCCCCTCAACTACCGCGACGCCTCACTCTCCGTAGATGTCTTCGGCACGCGCTTCGTGCGCAGGACGGTGGTCGATACGGACCTCGATCCGCAGCACGTCTACATCTACGCGGTGGAGCGCGCTTCGTCGTCCCTCGCGGCCCAAATCGAGTGGGACTGGGCCTTCCACCGCCGGTGGGACCTCCGGGTCGCGTGGCGGTACGTCGAGGCCTCCACAGACCGCTGGGGCGACAGCCCTTCCTGGGACCCGTTCGTCCCGCGCCACCGCGCGTTTTCGCAGTGGAGCTACGCCAGCAAACCGACCAAGTCCGGCACCCAGTGGCGGGCGGACGTCACGGCCCAGGTGTACGGGCGGCAACGGCTCCCCCGGACCGATACGAATCCGGAGGCCTTCCAGCGGGCGGCCGTGGCAGACCCGTTCGGTCTGGTGCACCTCCAGGTGACTCGGGTCTTTTCGCCCCGCCTTGACGTGTACCTCGGCGTGGAAAACGCCACCGACGTCCGCCAAGACCGGCCCATCCTCGGCGCCACCTATCCGGGCGAGCCCCCGGTTGCGCCCGCGGACTTCGACCAGCATTTCGACGCGAGTTTGGTGTACGGACCGATTTTCGGCCGCATGCTGTACGGGGGACTGCGGTTCCGCGTCGCCGCCGCGTCCTGACGGCCCCCCGCCGTCAAGTGCCGGGACGCTCCCGCTTCCAAGAGGCCGTGGCGCTCCGCCCGTTCGGGGCACTCCGCCGCCGGGGTACGGTGGGCCGGGGCTGCGCCGTCGGGTCGGGGGTGCCGCTGTCGTCAAACCGCGGGTCGGGGATGTACGGCAGCTTCTCCAGGACCGAGGCTTCCACGTGGAGGCAGTCGAATTCTTCGCGGACGGTGCCCCGGATGCGGTAGATGCCGCGCCCGCGGAAGGGATGGGACCGGAGCACCGGAGGGAAATGCACGGTGTCGAGCCAGTCGCCGGCCGCGTCGATGAAGCATCCGAAGCACATCCGCTCCCCGCGGACCGTCGCGGTATCCTTGAGGGCGACCACGTATCCGATGACTTCGACGTCGCGCCCCACCCAGGCGGCGAGCTCCCCTGCCGGCACGCTGCGTCCCACCGCTGACTGGGCTTCAGAAGTCAGCAGGTGAAAGGGGGGCGCGAGGGGAAAGCCCAGCAGCTCTAGCTGGTCGAAGGCGTCTTCGAGGGTTCCGCCCTCGAGCGGCGGCAGCGTGAAGGGGCGGGCGGTGGCGGCGAAGAGCGTCGGGGCGCCGCCGCGTCCCCGGACGTGCCCGAGCAGCAGGTGCGCCTCCCAGAGCAGCTGCTGCTTCGACCGGCCGGTGAAGGCGAAGCCGCCGGACCGCACGAGCGGCAGCAGCTGCTCGGGGCCGACGGGCACGCGGCGGACGAAGTCCTCGAGGGACCGGAACGGCCCGTCGGCCGCCCGGGACCGCACCGCCCGCCGCACCGTCGCCGCGTCCGCACCGGCGACGAGGTTGAAGCCGAGGACGAGCGTGGTGCCGTGGACCGTCGCCTCCCATTCGCCGCGCGCGATGCAGGGTTCGACGACCGTCGCCCCGACGCGCCGCGCTTCGTGCACGTAGAATTCCGTGCGGTAGAAGCCGCCGAAGTTGTTGATGCACGCGGCCATGTACTCGATGGGGTAGTGGGCCTTGAGGAAGAGGCTTTGGTAACTCTCGACGGCGTAGGAGGCCGAGTGGCCTTTTGCGAAGGCGTAGCCCGCGAAGCTCTCGACTTGGCGCCACACGTCGGCGACGTCGTCGGGGGCGTGGCCGAGGGCGATGGCCCGGGCGATGAAGGCGTCGCGGGCCCGCCCAAACTCCTCGCGGGAGCGGAATTTGCCGCTCATCCCGCGCCGCAGCACGTCCGCCTCGCCGAGGTCGAGGCCGGCGAAGCGGTGCGCTACCTTGATGACGTCTTCTTGGTACACCATCACGCCGTAGGTCTCCGGCATGAGGTCGGCCAGGACGGGGTGGGCATCGGCGCGGCGTGCGGGATCGCGGTGCCGCTCGATGTACGCACGCATCATGCCGCTGCGGGAGACGCCGGGCCGGATGACCGAGCTGGCGGCCACGAGGCCGAGGTAGGTGTCGACGGAGAGCTTGCGCAGGAGCATCCGCATGGCGGGCGATTCGACGTAGAAGCAGCCGATGGCCCGGGCTTCCCGCAGCATGCTGCGCACGGCGGGGTCGTCCTTGAACCGGCTGAGGTCGTGCAGGTCGATGGCGGCGGCGGCGGCGGGGTCGCGCCGTGCGACGAGGTCGACGGTGTCGCGGATTTTGCCGAGGCCGCGCTGGCTGAGGATGTCGAATTTGAAGAGCCCCACGTCTTCGGCGACGACCATGTCGAATTGCGTGGTAGGGAAGCCCTTCGGCGGCAGGAAGGTGGCGCAGAAGTGGTGGAGGGGGCGGTCGGCGATGAGGATGCCACAGGCGTGCGGCGTCAGCGAGTTCGGGAAGTCGTGCAGGCGGGCCGCGTACGTGAGGACCAGCGTTTCGAGTTCGCCCGCGGTGGCGAGGTCGAAGCGGCCTTCGGCGAGCGCGTCGATGTCGTGTTTGGGCAGCCCGAACACCTTGCCCAACTCGCGCACCACCGCCCGGTGCTGGAAGGTGCTGTACGCTCCCACGAGCGCCACGTGGGGAAAGCGCTCGAAGATGTACCGCGTGACGTCGTCCCGGTCCGTCCACGAAAAGTCGATGTCGAAATCGGGCGGATTCGTCCGGTAGAGGTTCATGAACCGCTCGAAGTACAGGTCGAGCTCGATGGGGTCGACGTCGGTGATGCGCAGCAGGTAGGCCACCAGCGAATTCGCGCCGCTTCCGCGCCCGACGTGGAAGTAGCCCTTGCCGCGCGCGTAGTGCACGATGTCCCAGTTGATCAGGAAGTAGGCGAGGAAGCCCTGGCTTTCAATCACTTCAAGCTCATGGGCCAAACGCACTTCGACCGCCTCCCCATGCCCTGCTGGGTACCGGTACGCCAGTCCTTCCGCGCAGAGGCTGCGGATGAGCGCCCGGTCCTCCTCCACTTCGCCGGTGTACGTGTGCGGGTTGTTGTGGCGCCTGCCCGGTTCCGGCCGGGGCCGTGCAATTTGGCAGCCCGCAAGCAGCGCGTCTGCCCGTTCGACCCATTCGGGGCGTTCTGCAAACGCGGCGCGGATCTCGTCCGGCCGCATCACGCGGTCCCCCGGAAGGCCGGTATCGGCCGGGGACAGCCGCGCCAGCAGCTCATTTTCCCCGATGGCCCGCAGCAGCCGGTGGCAGTTCCAGTCCCGCTTCCCCCGAAACGTCCCCGGCGCGTACGCCACCAGCCGGTCCCAGGGCACCCGCCCCCGCCGCGCCGCATCCCCCTCGAGGATCCGCAGCTCCCCCAACTCCCCCGGGCGAACCCCGATCCACGCATCCTCCCCCAACTCCTGCACCGCCCCGTCTGCCCAAACCCGCCACGGGTACACCACCGCCGCCCTCCGGAACGCGGGCGCCACCGCCCCCACGGCCCGGTGCGCATGGAGGTGGTCCGTCAGGTGCGCGCACAGCTCGGCATACCCTTCGGCATCCCGGGCAATCCCGACGTACCGCTCCCGCGCACCTTCCCTGAAGTCGATACCCAACACCGGCCGCACCCCATGCCGCTCGGCCGCGGCCACAAAGTCCCAGCCCGCAGACGTGGAGTTGATGTCCGTCAGCGCAAGCGCCCCCACCCCATCCCGCGCGGCGTCGGCCACCAGTTCCTCGACCGACTGCACACCGTACCGCAGGCTGAAGCGGGAGTGGTTGACCAGGCGCATGGTGCAGCGTTCAGCTGAACAGGGGCAGCTGCTCCGGGCCGCCCGACCGGGGCCGGTTCCGCGCACGGCCTTCCCCCATCCCGAAGAGCTCGAGGTGTTCATGCGGGATGAACCGGTGTTCCGGGTGGATGAGTTCGCCGGTGGGCCGCAGCAACTCGGACCCTTGGGCGCGCGGATCGCGGATGGCCGGTGCGATGGGATGGGCGTTGAGCCGCCCGACGGGACAGGGCCGCATCAGCGCCGTCACCTCCGCGATGGGTGCGGCGGGATCGATCCATGCGCGTTCGTCGTCTGGATCGAGCACCACGGGCGAGCGGTGGTGGCCGATGGCCTGCAGCGTGGGGTTTGCGACCGTGGTCAGGATGGCAAACGACCGCACCACCTCGCCCGTCTCCGGATGCGCCCATTCGTCCCAAATCCCCGCCAACGCCATCGGCCGCCCATCCCGCGGATACACCAAGAACGGCCGGCTGAGCTTCAGATCCTTCGGCCCTTCGATGAACCCGTCGACCACCACGAGGCACCGCCGGTCGCGGATCGACTGCCGGAACATGGGCTTGCGCAGGATGCCCATCGCCCCGGCATACCGCGGATCATCGTCCGGATTTGAATCGCCTTCCGACCGCGCGTTCAGCGTGTAAAACTGCTTCTTCGCCCACCGGGGGGTAAAGCCGAACTGCATGAGCTGCACCTCGCCGGGCGCCTCATCGGCAATGACCGGCGCTGCTGCCCCAGCAGAAACGTTGGCGTTCGGCTCCCAAACCCGCTCCGCGGGCACCTGCACCCGGAAGCGCTGTTCGACGACGGAGACGGTGGAGACGGTGGTGTAGCGGCCGCACATGAGGAATGGGGAATCAGGGATGAGGGCGCC
>CAMCYM010000004.1 GCA_945883885.1 Chryseobacterium gleum | reverse complement strand
ACTTCGAGCGGGGATGGTGGGACGGGGCGGGCGGCGGAACTTCGGTTTCCGCCGCCTGCCCGCGCTGCTGCGGGGCCGCCGCGAATTGGGGGCCGCAGGAGGCCAGCCCCGGCGGGCCGGCGCCGGTCGAGCACGCCCCGATTGACGCGGCCCCCGTCCGGGCCGAAGTCCTTCCGATGTCACCGCAAACCCTGGCAGTGCGGTGCGACCGTGCACTCGACCCGGCAGCGCTGGTTCGGGTCGTGCCGGCTTCGTGGGGAACGGCGGAATGTGTGGCCGATACGGTGTGGTTGCGCGCGCGGGATCCGTGGGTTTCAGGACCGGTGCGGGTCCGGGTGGAGGGGGTCCGGGCTTGCCTTGCACCTGCCTCGCGCGGGGACACGCTCTTCGTGGAACTGGACGTGCAGCGCTTCCCGGTGGTGGGAGATTTGGCCATCACAGAAATTCTCGCCAGCCCAGCCGGACGAACGGAAGAACTCGGGGAATTCGTAGAAATCATGAACCTCACTGCCGACACAATCGAGTGCAGTGGGCTTAAAATCAACGGACTACCGTTCGGGATGCGGTGGCTGTTGCCGCAGGAGCGACGGGCCCTTCCCGCAGGCATCTTGCCCAATGCGGGTGGCACCGTGCTGCTCACCGATGCGTTCAGTCAGGTGCTCGAACGGGTGGAGTACAGCGCTTGCGCACACGGGGACCGGCGGAACGAGGAATCTGGACGTTCCCTCGTACGGCTCGACCCATTCGGACCCGCGAACGACCTCCGGAACTGGGACAGCAGCGCTGCTGAACTCGGCGCGTCACCTGGCACCGTCGATCCGCGCGAGGAACCGTGGAACGACACCGCCGCACCGAGGCTTCTGTGTACCGCTTCCGGAGAGGACGGCAAGACTGTGCTTGTGTTCGATGAGCCCCTTGCCGCGTCACCTGCGGGTTGGCAGCTCTGGCAACCGCCCTCGGGAACGCCCCTGTGGCCCGAGCGGGTGTGGGTGGCCGATGCACCAGGAACGGTCTCAGATGCCGCTGGCCAAACGGTGACGATCGCATGGAAAGCGCTTGCACATGTCTCCGACGACCCCCGCGGATGGACCTTGAACGAGGTGCTCGCTGAGCCCGGTTCACACGCAGAACCCTTTCTAGAACTCCGGCACAACTCCCCTCAGGGCATCGGTCTTGCGGACCTGTACTTCGCCGCCACAGCACTTCCAGATCCGTCGGATTGGGCTGCATTCTCTGGGTTTTGGGAGGGGCTCCCCCTGGTGCTTCCCGCGGGCGAATGGGCTTTTGCACGCTGTCCGAACAGACTCCAGACCTTGCGCGCGCTTCCCTTCGACCTTCCGGGACTTTCGGGTGAACGGACGGTGCAACTCGGCACAGCGAGTGCGCCCCTCGAAGCGGTGGACATCGGGGCCAGCCGTCATGTGCCGTGGTTGCATTCGCGCACCGGAATCTCGCTCGAGCGCACGCGACCAGAGCCCGGAGCTCCTTGGGTATCCGCGTCGGTTGCTTCAACGCCCGGGACGATCAACTCCCAATGGATGCGCGGATTCCCTGCCACAGCATCTGCATTCTCCTGCAACCCTGGGGCCATCCGACTCCATCCAGCGCCTCCGCCGAACGCGGCTGTCATGCGGTGGACAGCACCCGAGCTGGGCCCATGGCAGACCACGTGTTCGGTGTTCAGCCTCACCGGTGAACCCGTCGCTTTGCTCCCGGGCTCTGCCACGGTCGCAGGCGAAGCCGAAGGGTCTTGGACCTGGGATGGGCGCCGCGATGGATGCTGCCCAGTGGCCCCCGGGGCCTACTGGATCCAGCTCGAGGCATGCTCGGAAACCGCGGATTGCATCCGTGCGTGGTCCGTACTTCGGGTTGCCCCTTGAAACGTGCATCTTCGCGGCGATGTTTGACGGTGCCCCCATTCCCCCTTCTGCGTACGATGCTGCAGGCCCCTTGTGGGCCATCCTCGCAGCCATCATCGGAGCGACGGCTGCCTTGCGCACGGGGTTTGGAAGAGAATGGTCGTGCGTGACGGGGGCGCAGTTCTTGCCGTGGCGCGATGGAGGAACATCGGAACACCGCGAGGGAGGAAGTTGGCTGGTCCTGCTGCTGGGGGTATTCGGCTGGATGTTCGCCTGGTCTGCCTGGACCTGGTCCCACGGGCCTGCGAACACTTCTGTGGCCTGGAGCGCCCTGGGCATCGGGTTGCTATGGGGGGTAGGCACCGAATGCTGCCGCTGGGTGGGCGCACGGTTCGGCGCATGGCTTACGTTCCGACCCGATCTCCTGGCAGGCATGACGCGCATGGACCGGAGATTGCGGGTGTGGTGGACCTGGGGGTCCGCAGTTCTGTGGCTCTCGATGGTCGTCCGTTTTCCCACCTCCGAGGCGCTGCAAAGTGCTTCAGAAGCCGTAATCGGGATGTGGGTCGGTTGGCTGATCCTGAAGTGGACCTGGGTTTTGATCCGCGTCGTGCGCGAAGGGGTACACTTGGGTTGGGGTTTTGCCTACCTTTGCACCCTCGAAATCATACCTTCGGCAAGTCTCGCTGGATTCGTGTGGAAGGTGTGGTCTTGAGGCCTTCACTGCGCGCAACCTCGTCGAAACCCGCATGGCCCAAAAGATCAAGACCATCCTGATCTCGCAGCCGAAGCCCACCACGGAGAAATCTCCGTACTTCGATTTGGCGGAGAAACTGAAGCTCACCATTGACTTCAGACCATTCATCCATGTCGAAGGGGTCGACGCCCACGACTTCCGTCAGCAACGCATCGACTTGGCCGAACACACCGCGGTCATCATGACGTCCCGGAATGCGGTAGATCACTTTTTCCGGTTAGCCGAAGAGATGCGCTTCGAAGTGCCGGATACGATGAAGTATTTCTGCCTGAGCGAATCCACCGCCTTCTATCTCCAGAAGTATGTGGTGTACCGCAAGCGGAAAATCTTCCATGGGCAGGTCAAGTTCCAAGAGCTCATGGATTTGATCAAAAAGCACAAATCCGAGCGGTTCCTGCTCCCTTGCAGCGATTTGCTCAAGCCATCCATTCCCCAAGCCCTGGAGGAAGGAAAGATCAACTACACGCGGGCGACGATGTACCGCACTGTGGCATCGGACCTGAGCGATTTGAGCGATGTCAAGTACGACATGCTCGTGTTTTACAGCCCGGGGGGAATTGAAAGCCTGTTCCGGAATTTCCCGGATTTTGTGCAAGGAGAAACCCGGATTGCCACGTTCGGACCGACCACGCAGGAAGCGGCGAAAGAGGCCGGTTTGCGGGTGGATGTGCCCGCGCCTACCGTCAGTGCGCCCTCGATGACGATGGCCATCGAACACTACATCCTCGGCAAGTAACTTGGCAGATACGCCCGACTACAGGCTGCCCCGGGACCGGAAGCTGAAGTCAAGGGAGGCCATAAGCGCCTTGTTTGAGCGGGGCGTTGCCGCCAAATCTTGGCCCATCATAGCACAACACCTCGCCTGGGAATTGTCCGATCCGGTTCCCTGCCAAGTGGCGTTCAATGTGTCGAAGCGTCGGTTCCCCAGAGCGGTGGACCGCAACCGCGTGAAGCGCTTGATGCGCGAAGCGTGGCGGCACGAACGCCACGAACTGGATGCGGCCCTCGAGGGGGCGCAAGTCCGGTGGGCCGTGGTCTTCTTGTACGTCGGCAAGGAACTTCCAGAATTCTCTGATATCCGGATGCGGATGCGCGATGTTTTGCAGAAATTGCAGCGAAAACTGAGCTAGATGGAGGCGCATCCGAAATCCCCGCAGGTAGGAAAATGGCCGCGCAACCGCCGGGGAGTTCGTGTGCTCAAATGGACTGCCCTTTCCCTCGGCGGACTCGTGGTGTTGTCCGGTTTTATTCGGCCCGTTCGGGAGAATTACTTCGAGATTTCAAAGCAACTTGAAATCTTGAATTCGGTATTCCGAGAGCTGAACATCTACTACGTCGATGAACTGCAACCCGGGGCCTTGATGGACGAAGCCATCGATGCCATGGTCACTTCGTTGGACCCGTATACGGTTTACTATCCGGAATCCCGCGTAGAAGACTTGCGCTTCATGACCACCGGCGAATACGGCGGCGTAGGGGCCACCATCCAGCAGCTCAATGGAAAGGTCACCATCGTGGATGTGTACCCGGGATTCCCGGCCGCAGAGGCAGGACTCCGGATCGGGGACGTGATCGTGTCGGTCGGAGGGCGCAAGGTGGACGGCTTGAACACCGACCAGGTCTCAGAAATGCTCCAAGGGGCCACGGGAACCGGGCTCGAGTTGCGGTACCGCAGGCCAGGCGAAGCAGAAGACCGGTATGTGGCCCTGACACGTGAGAAGATCAAGATGCCCGCCGTGCCTTACCGAGGCATGGTAGACGAGGTCACCGGATATGTCATTCTCAGCGCGTTCACCCAAGGCAGTGCGGGCGAGTTGCGCCAAGCCATCCGGTACCTGACCGATTCCGCAGGAGCAAAGCAGATTGTGCTGGATTTGCGGGGAAATGGCGGCGGCCTCTTGAACGAATCCGTTTCCATTGCAAATCTGTTCCTGCCGAAAGAGCTGGAAGTCGTCTCTACCCGCGGCAAGGTGCCCGAGTGGACCAAGGTGTACAAAACCTTCGCAGACCCCGTCGTCCCGAACCTGCCTGTGGCTGTGCTGATTGACGGCATTTCTGCTTCGGCAAGTGAAATCGTGGCCGGGGCGCTGCAGGACCACGACCGTGCAATCATCGTGGGTGAAGCGAGCTACGGCAAAGGGCTCGTACAGCAGAACAAGGACCTGGCGTACGGCACGAAGTTGAAGGTGACCGTAGCCAAATACTACACCCCCAGCGGTCGCTGCATCCAACGGCTCGATTACAGCCGCAAGAAAGATGGCATCGCCGAAGAGGTCCCGGATTCCTTGCGGCGCGAATTCAGAACCCAGAACGGCCGGAAAGTGCTGGATGGAAAGGGCATCGAACCCGATTTGGTCATCCCCCCCACGTACATGGCTGCCGTCCTCGAAGCCCTCTACGACCAAGGCCTGCTGTTCGAGTTTGCAAACCTGTGGTGCGCCCGGCGAACCGAGATCTCCGAACCGAAGGAATTCCGGCTGTCAGATGCAGATTGGGAAGAATTCCAGGACTACGTCCGGAAACAGGCCGATTTCAAGTACCAAACCGCTACGTACGCAGCGCTCGAGTCGTTGCGCACTGCCGCCCGCGAAGAAGGCACATTTGCCTCGGACTCAACGGCGTTGCTGGCATTCGAATCGGCTGTTCGGCCGGATGCATTCAAGGACATGGCCCGCCACCGTGCAGAAATCGTCCGCTCCCTTGAAGAGGAGATTGTGATGCGCTACCACTTGCAAGAAGGGGTGATCGTGTGGAGCATGCCGCACGATCCGGTCCTGCAGGCGGCCGTAGAGGCGCTTTCAAACGGCACGTACCGCTCGATCCTCGCCGGCAACCGGAAATGATCTCCGCTGAACGGCTCTACCGGTGGGGGTGGGGAATCGTCTTGTTCGGTCTGCCCCTTTCAAACCCGTTGATGTCTGTGGGCTTGCTCGTGTTCGCCGCAGGTTGGGTGACAGACCGGGTACAGCAGGGAAGGATGAGGCCATGGTCCGGAACACTGGGATGGTCGGTCGTCGCATTAGGGGTGTTCCAAGTGTCGGGACTGCTGTGGTCTGAGGACCTGACGCCAGGACTGCACGTGTTGCGGAACGAGGGGCCGTTGTTCGCCTTCCTCGTCCTCGGTGCCACCGGTCGCTGGGACCGGGACTGGGCCGGTCGCTGGGTGCCGCTGCTCCTGGGAGGAGCCGTCCTTGTCGCCTGTGCCGCGATGTGGAGCTTCGGCTGGTGGCGGGAAAGCCGGGGCGAGTTTCTGCGGCCGCGCGACTGGTCTCCCTTCATTTCCCATGTCCGGTTCAGTCTGCTTGTGGCGTGGGCCGCAGGTTGGTGGACGCTGCTTGCCCTTGAAAAGCGGATCCGATGGGTCGCCCCAGCCCTCTTGGTTGCCGTGGGCGGCCTGACCGTCGCGCGGACGGGATCGATGACAGGCATCCTCTTGCTGCCCGCAGCGGTGGCCGCAGCGTGCGTGTTCGAAGGCCGCCAGCGGTTCATCCGCATCGCCCTCGGTGTGGCATTCGGGGTTGCAGTAGTCGGGGGAGGGTGGGCCGCTTGGATGCTTCGCGCCGTGTACCCGGAGGCGGACGCACTCGAAACAACCAGTCGACGCGGCGGACTCTACCGCCACGATGCCAGGCGTTCCCTGCGGGAGAACGGAACATTCGTCGGGACCTACTTGTGTGAACAAGAGTTGGACAGCGCATGGATGGCCCGCACGGGTAAGCCACTTTCCGGCCTAGATGCGCGGGGCCAAGAGCTCCGAACCACGGCGATCCGGCATCTGAGTTCCCTCGGCTTGCGCAAAGACGCCGACGGTGTGGACGCCCTTTCCGAAGCCTCCATCGGACACATCTACGCGGGCATTCCCACGGTTTCTGAGCTGCAACACCGCGGCATTCGGCGCAGATGGGATGTCCTCGCCTTCGAATGGGCAAACCACCGGGACGGTGGAGATCCTTCCGGAAATTCCGTTCTTCAGCGCCTGGAGTTCGCCCGTGCGGCCTGGCATGTCATCCGACAGCATCCGATGCTCGGAGTCGGAACAGGCGATGTGGATGCGGCAATGCGTAAGGCCTACGTGGATCTACGCTCGCCGCTGGACCCGGCATTTCAGTTGCGGCCGCACAACCAATACCTCACCTTATGGGCGGCCTCGGGGCTTCTGGCCTCACTGGCATGGTTGCTCGCAATCGCGGGTCTGTGGCGGATTCCTGGGCCGTGGCGGTCCCCGGCGCGCGTCTTTGCCCTCGTGCTGGCGCTGTCATGCCTCACGGAAGACACGTTGGAGTCGCAGGCCGGCGCTACGTTCGCCGGCGTCTTCATGGGGATGTTTTCCGGAGCGCGCGCAGCCGGTCCACCACCTGCTCCACGTCCACCGCGAGCCCCCCGTCTGAAGCCAACTCGCTGACCGCTATCCAGTCTGCCTCCGGGCCGACCGGCCTCCAGCGCTCCGGCCAAACCGGAGGTTCGGTCCCATACAGTCCCAGGCAGGGCCTCCCGAGCGCCGCCGCAAGGTGCAAGGGCCCCGTGCTGGCCGCCACCACCGCATCGGCCGTCGCCAGGAGTGCCATCAACTCCGCCAACGTGAGCCGGCCCCCCGCATCCACGACTCCGCCCTCGGCGAAGAAACCGTCGGGAACGTCTGCGCACGCGCGGTAGGCGCGCGCTTCTGCCTCACTTCCGCTGAACACCACCCGCCAACCTTCCTGGGCCATCTTCTGCGCACAACGCACATACCGCCCGATGCTCCAGTTGTTCGCGCTGCCGTGGCTCCCCGGATGGAGCACGACGGTGGCCCGTCCATCCGGCCGCAGATCGTCGGGAAGAACGTCGGGACCTGCCGCATGCAACCGTACGGCCACCTCGCCCAGCTGCGGCCAGCCACGCGTCGGAAGTGCTGCCCCCGGCCGGGCCATGCCCGGGAGCCCCTTGACCGGTGCAAGCAACTGCACCCCGTGCCATGCCTCGTGCTCCCCGCTTCGTTTGCGCGAATCCCACACCCCATGCGTCATGGCCCGCCACGTGTGCAGACGCCGTGCCGTGCCTACGCGCACAGCCACCCCGTCCCGCACGGCAGCCCGGACAACCTCCCGCTCGGGAAACGCAAACACGACCACGTCGTACCCTCCTAACAGCGGCACCGGCGTCCCCCGCTCCCACTCCACCACCTCATGCACGGCTCGGCACGCCCGCGCCACCGGCGCCGCGTAGGGCCGCGTCAACACATCCACCGCCACCTCCGGGGCATGGACAGCACACCACTCCGCAATCGGCAACGACAGCACCACGTCTCCGATGCCATCCGTTCGGACAATCAGCAGGCGGCGCACCGGCCGGCCCCCCAACGCATCCACCCCGCGACCGATCCACCCCAGCTTTTCGTACTTCCTCCACGTCGCCCACGCACTCCTCCGCGCAATGGCCCAGCCGGCCGCCCCGTCGCGCCACCCCCCCCGCACCAGCGCATTCTTCACCCACTGAAACCCCGCCCGAATCGGCAGCATCACCTTCCCAGACCGCACACCGCGCCGGGCCGCCGCCGTCGCTGCGATGTCCGAGAAGAATTCAATTTGGCGATAATGGTCCTCTGCATTCCTGTAACTGTAATGCAGCAAATCCCCATCGAGCAGCGCCGGCTGCGCGCCGCCCGATAGCTCGAACCGGTCGTGCGGGTTCTCCCCTCCCCAAACCCCAGCACCCGCCCTCCATAGCCGCACCTTCCGGTCCGGATACCATCCCCCATGGCGCACCCAGGTACCACAGTAATTCGTCAACCGGTTCACCGCCCAGCCCGCGGGCCCCGACTCGGATGCCGATCGATCTGCCCGCCAGCGCTTCAAACTCTGTTGAAGTTCTGGCGAGAGGGCCTCGTCCGCATCGAGGCTGAGGAGGTAGCGTGCTCTCGTTTGGGCAGCCGCCCAGTTTTTTTGTTCAATGTGGCCTGAAAACGGGTGGACCAGCACCCGGGCTCCGCAGGATTCCGCCAGAGCCACCGTGTCGTCGGTGGAGCCCGAGTCCACCACCAAAAGTTCATCGGCAAGGCCCATGCAACTCTGCAAGCACCGCACGATGTTGTGCGATTCATTGCGCGTGATAACGACGACGGACAGCAACATGTGCGCAAGGTAGCGCCGTAGTTTTGTGCACATGAATGTGCTCCTCGTGGGAAGCGGCGGTCGCGAGCATGCGATGGCGTGGAAGTTGGCAGCAAGCTCCCTGCTCGGGTCCCTGCACATCGCCCCCGGGAACGCGGGCATGGCGGCGCTGGGGACGTGTGTTCCGGATTTGGATCCGGCGGATGCTGGCGCGGTCGAGCGCTATGTGCGGCGCCACGACATCGGGCTGGTCCTGATCGGCCCCGAAGGCCCGCTCGTCGCTGGACTGGCGGATCACTTGCGCGCCATGGACAAACAGGCTCCGCTCGTCATCGGGCCCGGTGCTGCAGGTGCGCAACTCGAAGGCAGCAAGGAGTTTGCCAAATCCTTCATGGAACGCCACCGCATCCCGACCGCGCGGTACGGCGCCTTCGGAACCGGCGAATCCACCGCAGCCTGTGCGTTTCTCGATGGTTTTCGGCCGCCGTACGTCTTGAAAGCGGACGGTTTGGCCGCCGGCAAGGGGGTGTTGATCTGCTCCGACCGCACAGAAGCTGAGGCTGAAATCCGCGCGATGCTCGACGGCGACAAATTCGGCGCCGCTGGCCGGCGGATGGTCATCGAAGAATTCCTCGACGGCATCGAACTCAGCACCTTCTGCATCACCGACGGCAGCACCTACCGCATGCTGCCTTCCGCGAAGGACTACAAGCGCATCGGCGACGGCGATACCGGGCCCAACACCGGCGGCATGGGGGCGGTCTCTCCCGTGCCTTTTGCCAGCCCCGAGTTCGACGACAAAGTCCTCAACCGCATCGTCATCCCCACCATCAAGGGCCTCGCGAAAGAGGGGATCCCCTACTGCGGCTTCATCTTCTTCGGCCTCATGAAGGTAGGCCACGAGCCCTACGTCATCGAGTACAACTGCCGCCTCGGCGACCCCGAAACAGAGGCCATCCTGCCGCGGCTCCGGAGCGACCTGCTCGACGTCTGCATCTCGGCGGCCTCCGGTCTCCTGTCGGAAGTGGATGTGGACATCGACCCCCGTGCAGCCGCCACCGTGGTCCTCGCTTCCGAAGGGTACCCGGACTCCCCGATCACCGGTCGCGAAGTCACCGGCCTCGATGCAGCTACCAGCCGCGACCGGTCGCTCATTTTCCACGCAGGAACCCGCCTCCAGCGCGGCAAAACAATGACCTCCGGCGGCCGTGTCTTTGCCTGTACAGGCCTGGCGAACACCCTCACCGACGCCCTCACCGAAGCGTACGCCGCCGCTTCCACGGTCACCTTCGAAGGCAAATACCACCGCACCGACATCGGCCGGGACGTGCTCTGAATTGAGGACGCGGCTGCGCCGCGAGAGCGAGGATTGAGGGGGCAGGGGCGCTGCGCGCCGAGAACAGTGTGAGGGGGCGCTTCGCGCCCAAGGGTTGAGGGGACAGGGATGAGTGTGGAAGAGAGCCGGTCCATCAAGGAAAACTACAATCCTGAATCCTGAAGAGCGGCGAAGCCGCGCCTGTTCCCTCCGCCGTGCAGCGGCGCCTCATCCCTCCGCGGCGAAGCCGCGCCTCATCCCTGATTTAGCGGCGAAGCCGCGCCTGTTCTCCGCCGCGGAGCGGCGCCTCATCCCTCCGCGGCGAAGCCGCGCCTCATCCCTGATTTAGCCGCGAAGCCGCGGTTCAGACGATACCGCCGTTCTTTTGGGCCTTTTCAGTCATGCGCTTCTGCGTGCGCAACCAGAAGCCGATGCCGCCGAGAATCAGGACCACGACCGCTGCGTTCATCGGATCCGCAATCGGAACGAGGAGGTTCTCGAAGGTCCACACCGTGAATTTCGCGAGCGGGGTGAGCAGGTCCTGAAGGTTCATGTCCAGCGGTATTTTCGAGCCAAATTTACGACCTCCAACGCCATTCTCCCCGACCCGTGACCCCTTTCCTCGGCTTGCTCCGCTCAAATCAGCCCGTTGCGTGGCTCGTGGTCCCCGCAGCGGTGGCTTGCTGGGCGGTTTGGGCCCTCGCCACCGGGACGGAAATCGGCGCCGTAGCCGTGCGCGCCGTGGGCGCAGTAGCAGCAGCAGGAATCGCCCATCGGATGTATGCCGCGTATGCCTTCGTGCCACGCGCTGACCCGATGGTGTCGCTGTTTCTCGCGTGGATGGTATGTGCCGCCCCTGCGGATGCGTCGACGGTGGCGGCCTTGCGGGGGACAGGAGCGCTGTGGGCGCTGTTAGGAAGTGCGGACCAAATGCTCCGGATGCACCGCCAGGCCAGCGCGAGCGGGATCGGATTCCGGGCGGGAGTGCTGGCGGGGTGTGCGGCGGTGCTGGAACCCGGCTGGATGGGTGGGATCGCCGCGCTGTACGCGGCCCAAACGCTCGCACGGCCCTTCCTCCTCCGCGAATGGCTGATGACCGGCATCGGCGCGGCTTGGCCCATGGTGCTCGCTTCGGGGGCCGTCGCCGGTTTGGCGGCCGCGGGTGGGGTCAGCGGAATCGAACTTCTGCACGCGGTGCAGGAGTACTGGTGGCCGGCTGGGCCCGACTTCTTTGCACGGGGGGAGGCGTTTGCCCAGGACCTCAACCGCACAGCCGCTGGGGCGGGCCTGGCGGTCCTGGCCCTGGGCGGCTGGGTGCGGGTGCTTTCGGCGCGGCGATCAGGCGGGTTGCGGGCCGAGTCCACGCGGCTACACACCTTCGTCTTCAGCCTCGTCGCGGCGGCGGCAGCGGCGGTTTTGCCCAGCGGCCTGGGAATGGCCGCGGTATGGCGCGCAGCCGCGGTGTGGTGCGCCTTCGGACTCGCGGGCGGCGCGCCGGAAGTGCGGCACGTCGGTCGTGCAGAACGCGTCCTCTGGTGGCTCGGCGGAGGCCTGCTACTTTCGGCGGTCTTCGCTGCATAAAGCGGCGGATACGGGGTGGCAGAAACCGGGGGAATGCCCGAACTTGCAGCCATGAAAATCGGAGTCGTCACCTTCCCGGGTTCGAACTGCGACCGCGACATGGTGCACGCCTTGAGCGAAGGCGTGGGCGTCCAGGTGGTTGCCTTGTGGCACAAAGACCGCGACTTGCAAGGCGTGGATGCCGTGGTCTTGCCGGGCGGATTCAGCTACGGAGACTACCTGCGAAGCGGTGCCATTGCGCGTTTCTCTCCCATCATGGAATCGGTCGCCGCCCATGCAGCACGGGGAGGCCGTGTGTTAGGCGTATGCAATGGGTTCCAAATCCTCTGCGAGGCCGGCCTGCTCCCGGGTGCCCTGCGGCACAACGAAAGCCGCCGGTTCATCTGCCGCAACGTGCACATCCTCCCGGTATCCCGCACGGCACCGCTCACCGCGGAGCTCGACCCCGCATCGCCGCTGTCCATCCCCATCGCCCACGGCGAAGGCAACTACACCCTCGACGTGGACGGCCTCAAGGCGTTGGAAGACGGAGACCAGGTCCTGTTTCGGTACTGCGACGAGGAGGGCGGAGTCCATCCGTGGACGAACCCGAACGGATCCATGGGCCACATCGCCGGGGTGAGCAACGCCACCCACAACGTATACGGCATGATGCCCCATCCGGAGCGGGCGGCGAGTGCTGACCTCGCAAATACGGACGGGCTTGGCATCCTGAAGGGCCTGCTCACTGCCGTCACGGCCTGAATGTCTACTGATTGCTTGGGGTTCGTGAACCGCGGGTGCACTTTTGCTGTTGATTTGCCGTTGTTCGCAACGCTCGAACCCCTAGATGCCTGAGCCCATGAAGCCGTATCCCGCTGGCCCGCTGTTGTCCCGCATCCACGAACCTGCTGACCTGCGGGCCCAGTTCACCCACGAAGACTTGCGGGCGATTTCCGACGAACTGCGCCAGTTCATCGTGGACGTCGTGTCGGAGAAGGGGGGGCACTTCGGTGCCAGCCTGGGGGTGGTGGAATTGACCGTGGCCTTGCACTATGTGTTCAACACCCCGGACGACCGCATCGTTTGGGACGTAGGCCACCAGGCCTATGGCCACAAAATCCTCACCGGACGGCGCGACATATTTCCCACAAACCGCGTGCACAAAGGCATTTCCGGCTTCCCGAAGCGCAGTGAAAGCCCCTACGACACGTTCGGCGTGGGCCACAGTTCCACGAGCATCTCGGCGGCGCTCGGCATGGCCGTGGGAAGCAAGCGGATGGGCTATCCGAAGCGGCAGCATGTCGCGGTGATCGGGGACGGGGCCATGACCGCTGGGCTTGCGTTTGAAGGCATGAACCACGGCGGCGTCGAGGACACCGACCTGCTGGTGATCCTCAACGACAACTGCATGTCCATCGACCCGAACGTCGGGGCGCTGAAAGAATATCTGACGGACATCACCACGAGCCACACGTACAACCGGGTGAAGGACGAGGTGTGGCACTTGCTGGGCCGCATTTCGAAGTTTGGGCCGAATGCGCAGGCCATTGCACAGAAGGTGGAGCACGCCGTGAAATCGGCCATGCTCAAGCAGTCGAACCTCTTCGAATCCCTGAATTTCAGGTATTTCGGGCCTGTGGATGGGCACGACGTGGAGCATTTGGCCCGCATCCTCGAAGACCTGAAGGACATCCCCGGACCGAAGCTGCTGCATTGCGTGACGGTCAAGGGCAAAGGGTATGCGCCGGCCGAGGCCGGTAGCCCGACCACGTGGCACGCTCCGGGCCTGTTCAACAAAGAGACGGGCGAGATCCTCACGTCCGCCGCTACCCGGCCTGTGCCGCCCAAATTCCAGGACGTCTTCGGCGAAACCGTCGTCGAACTGGCGGAAAGCGATCCGCGCATCGTCGGCGTAACTCCGGCCATGCCCACCGGCTGTTCGCTGAAGCTCATGCTCGACACGATGCCCGGTCGCGCCTTCGACGTAGGCATCGCAGAGCAGCACGCCGTGACGTTCAGCGCGGGCATGGCCTGCGAAGGGCTGGTCCCGTTTTGCAACATCTACTCGAGCTTCATGCAGCGCGCCTACGACCAGGTCATCCACGACGTGGCGCTCCAAAACCTGCACGTGGTGTTCTGCCTCGACCGCGGCGGACTGGCGGGTGCAGACGGGCCGACGCACCACGGGGCGTATGATTTGGCTTACATGCGCTGCATCCCGCACCTCGTGGTGGCCGCACCCATGGACGAAGTGGAGCTGCGCAACCTGATGTACACGGCGTCGCAGGTGCATTCCGGGCCGTTCTCCATCCGCTACCCGCGTGGCGAGGGGTCCATCGTGCAGTGGCGCCAGCCGTTCACCGCGCTGCCCATCGGCCGTGGCCGGAAGCTTCGCGACGGGTCCGACGTAGCCATCCTGTCGATCGGGGCCATCGGCACCGAAGCGGTGGCTGCCGCCGATGACCTCGCGCTCCGCGGCATCTCCGCCGCACACTACGACCTGCGGTACGCCAAACCCCTCGACGAGACGATGCTCCACGAGGTCTTCTCGAAGTTCGACGCGGTCATCACGCTCGAAGACGGCTGCCTGCCGGGGGGCGTCGGGGCCGCTGTGCTCGAGTTCATGGGCGACCGGGGCTACCGCGCGAACGTGCGCCGGCTGGGCATCCCCGACCGTTACATCGAGCACGGCACGCAGAAGGAACTCTACGCCGAGTGCGGGTACAACGCCGCGGCCGTGGTGGCGGCTGCGGAGGCGCTGGTGGCCCGCGTGGAACGCGCAGCCCCGCGGTTTGCATGAGCGACGGCATCGTCAACCGCGTCGAAGCGAGCGGCATCGTCCAGTGGGATGCGGCGGAGTTTGCCCGCGTTCCCGTACCACGCGCCTTTGATCTCGCGGAGTTGCTGGAAGGGGGGCTGATCCTCCGGGAAGCGGCTTTTCGGGAGGCCCTGGGCGGATTGCCTCGGATGGACGGAGCAGTCGTGGCGCTGTATTGCAGCGCGGACGCCGTGGTGCCGGACTGGGCATGGATGCTCGCCGCGGTGGCGCTGCAGGACTGCGGAGCGGAAGTCCGGACCGGCCGGCCTGACGCGGTGCGGCGGGAGCTGGTGCTGGAAGCCATCGACCGGGCGGATTTGGCGGCGCTGGCCGGGGCCCGGGTGGTCATCAAAGGGTGCGCAGATGCCGGTGGGCCCGAGGCGCTGGCGCGGTGGGCGACGCGTCTCAGGCCCGTCGTGGCGTCGTTGATGTACGGGGAACCGTGCAGCACCGTCCCCATTTTCAAGGCGAGCCGTGGCGAAGGAAAGGCGGTACCTTCGAAGGGCCATGACCCTCACGCCCCCCTCTGACCGGAAACTCTTCCTGCTCGACGCGTATGCTTTGATTTTCAGGGCATACTACGCCTTCATCAAGAATCCTCGGGTGAACTCGAAAGGGTTCAATACGAGCGCGGTCTTCGGATTTACCACGGCCCTGCTCGAGGTGCTCCGCAACGAACGGCCGTCCCACCTCGCCGTGGTGTTCGATGCGCCGGGCGACACCTTCCGAACGGCCATGTACCCCGAATACAAGGCAAACCGGGACGAAACGCCGGAGGACATCCGCCGCTCGGTGCCGTGGATCATGAAGCTCCTCGAAGCACTCGACGTGCCTGTGCTGATGGCAGAGGGGTTCGAGGCAGACGATCTCATCGGGTGCGTCGCGCACCGGGCTGCCGCAGAGGGGTTTGATGTGTACATGATGACGCCGGACAAGGACTTCGGCCAACTCGTGACCGACCGGGTTCGCATCTACAAACCGGCGAAAGGCGGGGGCGATGCGGAGGTTTGGGGCCCGGCAGAGGTATGCGCCCGCTTCGACATCGAGCGACCCGAGCAGGTAATCGACCTCCTCGGCCTGATGGGCGACAGCGTGGACAACATCCCCGGCATCCCCGGCGTGGGGCCGAAGACGGCCGCCGAGTACCTGAAGAAGTATGGCGATATCGAGGGCCTCATTGCCCACGCCCACGAGTTGAAGGGCAAGGCCCGGGAGCGCGTGGAGCAGCACGCCGACCTCGCCCGGCTCTCGCGCGAGCTGGCGACCATCCGGCTGGACGTGCCGTGCGACATCCCGTACACGCAGATGCAGGTGGGCAGTCCGCACGCGGATCAGGTGCGCGATGTGATGGAGGAGCTGGAATTCAGGACGTTGCTTCAGCGTGTGAACGTGGAGTTTCTCGGCCAAACGGCCGCCGCGACCGCCCCCGCAGCCCCGGCCCCAGCCCCGAGTCGCCACGGCCAACTCGGCCTCTTCGACGCCCCTCCCGCCGCGGCCGCCGCTCCCGCCCCGGAAGTCCTGCCGCTGGTGGCCGAGGATCCCGCCCCCTCCGAGCGCTTCCTCGGACTCCACGACGTCCCGCATACCTATGCCCTCGTCGACACGCCGGCCACCTTGGAAGCCCTCCTCGGCACACTCGCTGCCGCCGATGCGGTCGCCTTCGATACGGAGACTTCGGGCCTCGACCCTTTCTCCAGCTCCCTGGTCGGCATGTCGTTCGCGACGGCCGCCGGCCAAGCGTGGTGGGTGCCGGCGCAAACGGCGCACTGGGACGTGAATGGCCTCATCGACGCCGTGCGCCCCATCCTCGCAGATCCAGGCCGGACGCTCGTGGGCCACAACCTCAAGTTTGACCTGAAAATCTGCGCGCTCCATGGCCTCCACATCGGATGCCGGCTGTGGGACACCATGCTGGCGCATTATCTGCTTCAGCCCGAGACCTCCCACAAACTCGACCGGGTGGCAGAAACCGAACTCGGGTACCGGCCCATTCCCATCGAGGACCTCATCGGTCCGAAGGGCAAGGACCAGCGGTCCATGGCCGACCTCGACCCGGCTGGACTCACGGCGTATGCGTGCGAAGATGCCGACGTGGCCTGGCAGCTGCGCGACCGGCTCCTGCCGCAGCTCGAATCCGCCGGGGCACTTCAGCTCCTCGAGGAAGTGGAATGCCCGCTCGTCCTGGTCTTGGCGGACATGGAGTTGACGGGTGTGCGCTTAGATGTTCAGCAGCTGGCCGCTTCCGGAGAGGATTTGGCCGGGCGGGTGGCGGAGCTCACCGCCCGCATCCACAGCGCAGCCGGAAAAGAATTCAACCTCGACAGCCCGAAGCAACTCAGCGACATCCTCTTCGGTCACCTGGGTCTCACGCCGAACGAAAAACCGAACACAACCGGCGCCGACCCGACCGGTGAAGACGTCCTGCAGAAGCTCGCATCCCAGCACCCCATCGTCGGTGATGTGCTGCGATACCGCAAGTTGCGCAAGCTGCTCAGCACGTACATCGAGCCGCTGCCGCGCATGGTCGTGCCCCGGACCGGACGCATCCACACGGATTACATGCAAGCCGTGGCCGCCACCGGCCGGTTGAGCAGCACCGATCCGAACCTCCAAAACATCCCCATCCGCACCGAAGACGGCCGCTCGATCCGCAAGGCTTTCGTCCCCAGCGACGACGCGCACGTGCTGCTCGCCGCCGACTACAGCCAAGTCGAACTCCGCATCGCGGCATCGCTGAGCAAGGATCCCGGGCTCGTGGAGGCCTTTGCTTCGGGCCACGACATCCACACGGCTACGGCTGCCCGGGTCTTCGGTGTCGCCCTCGCCGATGTGGACCGCGACATGCGCAGCAAGGCGAAGGCCGTAAACTTCGGCATCCTGTACGGCCAAGGGGCCTTCGGGCTCGCCGGGGTGCTCGGCATTTCGCGGAAAGAGGCAAAGGCCATCATCGACGCCTACTTCGAGCAATTTCCCACGCTGCAGGCATTTACCACGGAATGTGTCGCCCGCGCCCGGGAATGCGGATACGCGGAGACGGTGCTCGGGCGCCGCAGGTACCTGCCCGACCTGCATTCGAACAACGCCACGGTGCGTGCATTTGCTGAACGGAACGCGGTCAACGCCCCCATCCAGGGGTCGGCAGCGGACATCATCAAGGTGGCGATGGTGCGCTGTGCCCAGCGGCTACAAGAGGAAGGATGGAAGACGAAGATGATCTTGCAAGTGCACGACGAACTCGTCTTCGATGTGCCCCGCGAAGAGCTGGAGCAGGTACAGGTCGTGGTGCGCGAGGCGATGGAGCACGCGGTGCAACTCGAGGTGCCGCTCGTGGTGGACATGGCGACGGGGGAAAGCTGGCTGGAGGCGCACGGATAAGGCAAGAATCCTCACATCGGGACGTGCAGAACTTCCGCGAGGAGCGGAGGGATGCGGGGGTGGTCGGTCGGAATTTGGCTGCCAAACTGAATCTACTTCCATGCGTGTACACCCTTTTTCCCTCCGCATGCTGCCGGTCCTCGGAAGCATCGGGCTGCTCGTTCTCGCCGGATGCGGGAACGGCAACGACGCTGAAACGGACACCGCCGCTGCCGCAGCTGACTCCCTCGATCCGGAAGGAATGGGAGCTGCTACCCGGACGGATGCGTTGAAAGAGATCTTCCATGCGGCTCCTTCGCCGATGGAAATCGCCGACATGGTCAAGCGCGCCGGGGCATCGTTCGACGCGAAGGCCTTGAATCCCAGCTCGAACGCGACGAAGTACACCACGAGCGACCGCCAAGCCATCAACCTCGGGGTGTACGGCGCAGATTTGAGCTACGCGACGATGTTTGAGCAGAATGCCGCTTCGCTCGAATACCTCGCAACCGTGAAGCAGTTGAGCAATTCCCTCGGAATCAGTGATGTGCTGACGGACGAGGTCATGGCCCAAGCGAATGCAAACCGCACCGATCGGGATGCGCTCATCGACCTCATCTCCTCGGCCTTCTACGATGTGAACGAACGCCTCAAGGAAAACGGGACGGAAGATTTGGCCGGGCTCGTGGTGGCAGCCGGCTGGGTGGAGGGCATGTACCTCGCCACGCGGACGATGAAGAAGGCACCCGCCGACCTGAAGGCCCGCATCGCAGAGCAGAAAATCGTGCTCGACGACGTCATGCGCCTGTGCAAGAGCTACGAAGCAACTCCGGAGCTCACCGCGCTGTTGACCGCGATGGCACCGATCGAGCAAGCCTTCGCGCAAGTGAAGGAAACGGACGGGTCGCCTGAGGCGACCCAAAGCGAAGACGGCACCTTCGTCATCGGCGGCGGCCCGACCTACACCGCAGACGATGCGACGCTTGCAAACATCGCCGCCGCAGTTGCAAAAGTCCGTGCCACCCTGATCCAATGAACCGCACCATGAAGCACTTCCTACTCTTCGCCGCTGCATGCGCTTTGGCGGTTTCTGGCTCCGCCCAGTGCCGTACGTTCACAAAAAAGAACTGCATGGGCCCGCTCGAGGGCTATGTCGCAAACGACAACTACAACAGCGCCATCCTCATCCCCGGCGACGAAGCCGAGCTGATGCTCACCTTCCTCGGCGGACGGGACTACCGCGTGAACGTGTGTGCCCACCCCGTCCTCGGCAAAGTGAATTTCGACATCTTCGATACGCGCGGCAAGCTGCTGTTCAGCAGCGACCACGCAAACGGTAAGACCTACGTCGACTTCAAGATGGCCACGACACAGCAGCTCATGGTGCGCGTCGCCGTCCCCGCTTCAAAGGCGGCCATCTTGCACGAAGGCTGCTTGACCGTCCTGCTCGGCTCGAAGCCCTAAGCGCCCTTCCCTCCTAACACCCCGAGAAAACCTCGCCCCTCCGGCGGGGTTTTTTCATGCCTTCCTCCGTCAAGCGAGCACGTCCATCCGGACGCCCCCTACGGCACATCTGTGCCCCTAGATCCCCGAGGCTCCACGTTCCGGGGCCACCGTGGAGTCGATGCCTGCGGCAACCCGCACGCGGCCTGCAGCAGCGTTCACGCCCCTACTCAGTGCTTCACTCCCGAACCCAACGCGCCGGGTATCCGACAGCACCTGAGGCCACCACCCGCACGAAGTAC
>CAMCYM010000003.1 GCA_945883885.1 Chryseobacterium gleum | reverse complement strand
GCGAGAGCTTGCCGAGGAGCTTTTGCTGGAGGGTTTGGCGGAACATGGCGCGATGCGTCAGAATTCGGCGTTCAGCGGCGTCCGCGGGAACGGAATCACGTCGCGGATGTTCGTCATGCCGGTGACGCACATGACAAGGCGTTCGAAGCCCATGCCGAAGCCCGCGTGCACGGCCGTCCCGAACTTGCGCGTCTCGAGGTACCACCACACGTGGTCTTCCGGGATGTCGAACTTCTTGCACTTCTCCAGTAGCAGGTCCAGGCGTTCCTCGCGCTGGCTTCCGCCGATGAGCTCGCCGATGCCGGGCACAAGCACGTCCATCGCCGCCACGGTTTTGCCGTCGTCGTTCGACCGCATGTAAAAGGCCTTGATCTCAGCCGGGTAGTCGGTGAGGATGACCGGCCCGCCGAAGTGCTTTTCCACCAGCCACCGCTCGTGCTCGCTCTGCAAGTCCACCCCCCATGCCACAGGGTACTTGAACTGCTTCTTCGCGTGCGGCTTTGATTGCAGCAGCAGGTCGATGGCCTCGGTGTAGGTCACGTGGCGGAAGGGAGCGTCCACCACGGCCCGCAGCCGTGCGCGCAACGGCTCGGTGTGCCGTGCGTCTGCAGGAAGCTCTTTTTCAGCCGTTTGTTCGCGCTCCTCGAGGAATGCTAAGTCCTCATCGCACCCCGCCAGGACCTCCGCCAGCACGCTCTTCAAGCAGTCTTCCGCCAGCCGCATGTTGTCCTTGAGGTCCGCAAAGGCCACCTCCGGTTCAATCATCCAGAACTCGGCCAAATGCCGCGAGGTATTCGAGTTCTCGGCCCGGAACGTCGGCCCGAAGGTGTACACCTGGCCCAGCGCCATCGCGCCGAGCTCCGCTTCCAGCTGGCCACTGACGGTCAGGTTCGCGGTCTTGCCGAAAAAGTCCGCACCGAAGTCCACCGAGCCGTCTTCGAGGCGGGGCGGATTGCCGGCATCGAGGGTGGTGACGCGGAACATCTCGCCCGCGCCCTCCGCGTCGCTGCCGGTGATGATGGGGGTGTGGAGTTGGTAGAATCCGCGTTCGGTGAAGAAGCGGTGGATGGCAAAGTTGAGGGCGTGGCGGACGCGGAAAACGGCGCTGAAGGTGTTCGTACGGAAGCGCAGGTGGGCCTTTTCGCGCAGGAATTCAAGCGAGTGGCGCTTCATTTGGATCGGATACTCCTCCGGATCTGCATCCCCGAGCACCTCGAGCACGGCGACCTTCATCTCCGTGGCTTGCCCCTTGCCTTGCGAGCGTTCCACCGTGCCTTCCGCCCGGATGGCCGCCCCGGTGGTCAGCCGCTTCCGCGTCTGTTCGTCCACCTGTTCGCGGTCGATGACCAGCTGCAAATTCGTCAGGCACGAGCCGTCGTTCAAGGCAATGAAGGTGTCGTTGCGGAAGGTCCTTACCCATCCGCACACCGTCACTTGGCGTCCGATGGCCTCTTCGGCCCTCAAGTGGACTATGCGTTCGCGTTCCATGGGCGCAAGTTCGCCCACTTCACGCTTCCGCTGCAACGGGTCGTACGGCGGTATCGGTATCAACCCGCCCGTCTTTGAGCCGCACGATGCGCTGGGCGCATGCTGCGATGTCCTCTTCGTGCGTCACCAGGATGACCGTGTTGCCCGCGTCGTGGATGGCGCTGAACAGGGCCATGATTTCCATAGAGGTGACCGAGTCGAGGTTGCCCGTCGGTTCGTCTGCGAGGATGATGGACGGCCGGTTGACGAGCGCACGGGCTACGGCTACGCGCTGCCGCTGGCCGCCGCTGAGTTCGTTCGGGCGGTGGTCCATCCGGTCGCCGAGGCCGACTTGGCCGAGCACTTCGCGGGCACGGGCTTCGCGCTCTGCACGGCTGACTCCGGCGTAGATGAGGGGCAGGGCGACGTTTTCCAGTGCGGAATAGCGGGGCAGGAGGTTGAACGTTTGGAACACAAACCCGATTTCCTTGTTCCGGATGTCCGCAAGCGCGTCTTCGTCGAGGCGGCTTACATCCTTGCCGTTCAGGAAGTACGACCCTGCGGTGGGGGTGTCGAGGCAGCCGAGCATGTTCATCAGCGTGGACTTGCCACTGCCCGACGGGCCCATCAACGCGACGTACTCGTTCCGGGCGATGCGAAGGTCCACGCCGTCGAGGGCATGGACGGTTTGGGTGCCGATGGTGTAGGTCTTGCGCAACCCCTGCACCGCCAAGAGCGTTTCCTGCATGGACGTAAAGGTATCGGGCGGTCCCTGATTCCGATGTATGTTTGACTCGCAATCCCATTCCATGGCCTTGAAATTCCGTGCGTTCTGCGTCTTAGCGCTGTGTGCAGCGTCCGTGCCCGGCAGGGCGCAGTTGGTCGTAAATGCCGGGGTGCCGGCGGCCACCGTGGTGCAAGACGTCCTGGTGGGCGAAGGGGTGGTGATTACGAACATCACGTTTTCAGGGGTGTTGGACCAAATCGGCACCTTCGATGCCGCCAACTCGAACATCCTCGTTCCGGACGGGATGATCATGGCGACCGGCACCGTCACCTTGGCCGTGGGCCCGAACAACAGCGGAAGCCTTACCCTCGGCGGCGGAAGTTTCGGCGTCGGCGACCCCGACTTGCAAGCCATCTCGACCTTCACGGTCAACGACGCGGCCATCCTCGAATTCGACTTCGTCCCGAACGGCGACTCCATCAGCTTCAACTACAGCTTCGGGTCGGAGGAATACAACGAATACGTCTGCGGCACGGTGAACGATGCCTTCGGGTTCTTCCTCAGCGGCCCCGGCATCAGCGGCCCCTTCACGAACGGTGCCATCAACCTCGCCCTCGTGCCCGGGACCACCATCCCGGTGACCATCAACACGGTGAACAACGGAACGGCGGGTTCGAATGGAACCGTTAGCAACTGCAACCAAGTGAGCCCGCAGTGGAACCAAAACACAGAGTTCTACGTCGACAACGCAAACAACGCCACCCCCACCGCCACCCAGCTGGACGGGTTCACCGTCGTCCTGCAAGCCGCCGCCCAGGTGCAGTGTGGCCTCACCTATCACCTGAAAATCGCCATCGCCGATGGGGGCGATACCGCCTTTGACAGTGCGGTCTTCATCGAATCGGGCTCCTTCTCCTCGAACGGCTTCGACATCACGGCTTCTGCCTCCATCGACGGCAACCAGATCTTCCTCGGCGACACCACCGTCGTGGAATCCTGCAACAACGCCGTGTTCCAGGTCATCCGCCCGGAAAACAGCACCCAAGACACCATCGTTGTCACCATCAGCGGCACCGCCGTCAACGGCGACGACTACGCCTACATCGACCCGGAAATCGTCATGGAGGTGGGCCAAAACATCTACGACATCCCCCTCAACGTCATCGCCGACGGAATCGCTGAATCCCCAGAAACGGTCACCATCGAGTACCTCTACGTCAACCTCTGCGGCGACAGCATCCTGCGCTCCTCCACCCTCGTCATCATGGACTTCGAGCCCATCCTGCTCGACTACGACGACCCGGTGGGCATCTGCGACGGCATCGCCACCCTCGAAGTCACCCCGGTCCAAGGCTACGGCCCCTTCAGCTACCAATGGGACACCGGAACCGAGGACACCCTGGCGGTCAACGTCATCGCCGCCGCCGCGGCCGGGGATGCCGTGGTCACCGTGACCGATGTTTGCGGCAATACGGTCAATGCCACCGTCTCCTACGAACCGCCTCCTCCGTTTGACATCGCCGTCTCCCAAGGTTCTGACCCCTTCTGTCCGGGCGACCCGGTGGAGTTGACGGCCGTCGTGGAGTCGGGCGCGGGGCCTTATTCATGGAGCTGGTCCACCGGCGGAAACAACGAAACCACCACCGTCAACCTCTTGACGAGCAGCACCGTCACGTTGAACGGGGAGGACGGCTGCGGCCAAGATGCCTCGGCGAACTGGTTCCTCGAGGTGCCCGCGTACGACGACATCCTGGCCGTCGAAGACACGGTGTGCCTGTATGTCGAAAGCAGCGTAGACATCGAGGGGGGCACGGGCAACTTTTGGTTCTACACCTGGCAAATCACCTACGACAACTTCGGTCTGCCCGTTGATTCGAACCTCGTGGAACTCAACGATGGCCTGGACTCCTTGCTCGTGTTCGTCGGCCCCTCTGGGATTTTCGTAGCGGGCGACGACGAAGGCGTCATCGACATCGTCGCCATCGACCAATGCGGCACCGAAGCCCCCTTCACCCTGGTCCTCGAAGCCTGCGACACGGTCATCCCGAACGTCATCTCCCCGAACAACGACGGCAAAAACGACTACTTCCGGATCCCTGGCATCGAGGGCTTCCCCGGCTCCCGGCTCCTCGTCTTCAACCGTTGGGGCAACCTCCTCTTCACGGACGAAGACTACCAGGGAGCGTGGGACGGTCGCACGAACGGCATCGAACTCAGCGAAGGCACCTACTACTACGTCCTCAACCGCTCCGACGGAAAAGACTTCCACGGGTCGGTGACGATTGTCCGTTGATGCTGTCCGCTTTGAAACCTGTCTGAGGGAACAGGGTTGAGGGAACAGATTGAGGTTGAGGGACAAGGGGCCGCTTTGCGGCCAGAGAGAGGGTTGAGTGTGGAGGGGGAACGAGGCGTCCATCGCATCCTCAACCCTGAATCCTGAAGAGCGGCGCAGCCGCGACCTCGAGCCGGCATCGCCGGCGACCTCACCCCTTCACACTGTTTAGCGGCGAAGCCGCGACCCCTCGACGCGAAGCGAAGCGCAGCGGCGTTTGGTCCATAAAAAAAGCCCTCCGGAGAGGACTTCTTTGTGGGCGATGCCGGGTTCGAACCAGCGACCCTCTGCGTGTAAAACAGATGCTCTAAACCAGCTGAGCTAATCGCCCGAAGGCCGCAAAGGTAGGGGATTCCTGAAGACGAAGCAACCTACCTTCGGGACATGTTAGACGGCTGGGGACAAGCGATCAACAGTTGGGTGCGGTGGCGGTGGGGAGCGCACGGCCGGCACGGTTTGCATGCGCCACTGCTGTATGCTTGGGTCGATGGCGTGCGGGCGGTCGAACTCGATGCGGCCGTGGAGGGCGAGCGGCGGCGGATGCGCGAGGAGCAGGTGGAACTGGACGGGAACGATCCGGGGGCAGGGAGTCGGGTGGGTGGGCGAAGGACCGTCGCACAGCTAGCGCGGGTTGCACTGAAGCCGCCGGGACAGGTGCGGGCGCTCGTGGCACTCGGGAAGGCTGTGGGCGCGCGGGAGGTGCTGGAGCTGGGGACTTGCCTCGGCGTGACGGCTGCGCAATTGGCGGCAGCGGGGTTTCGGGTCCAAACCGTGGAGGGGCACGCCGGCATCGCACAGCGCGCCAGGGAAGGCTGGATCCGAACGGGGAAAAGCAGTTCGATCGGGCTTGAGGTGCGGACGTTTGGCGAGGCGATTGCGGGGTGGGAAGCCGAAGTGCCGCGGCGGCAGTGGGACCTCATCTTCCTCGACGGGCACCACGAAGGGGACGCGATGCGCGCCTACATCCAGCGGTTGCGCCCCATGCTCGCGCCGGACGGTTGCATCGTGTGCGATGACATCCACTGGTCCCGCGGGATGGAGGCGGCGTGGGAGGCCGAGCGGCAGGCGTGGCGTACGTCGGCAGACGCCTTTTACTTCGGAGTGCTGTTCAATCGCACAGATCTCACGCCCGGCGCGTTCAAGGTTCGGTTGCCGGGCACGAACTTTGGGGGATAAGATTGCCATGCCACGCCGCGCGAAGAACAGAAATCGACTTGTGTACCTGCTCGGGGGGTATGTGCTGCTGCAGTTTTTTTGGTGGGCGCGGCTGCTGGTGGTGCAGGGCGCTGCGCTGCGGGAGGCGCGCGGCGAGCCGGCGGTGGGCCTGTTCGAAGCGCCGTCGACGTGGATGGTGGTCGGCGAGGGAACCGTCTTCTTCGTGCTGCTCGTGTCCGGATGGTGGATGATCGAGCGCTCGACGCGGCGCGAGCTGCGGGCCGCCCTGCGGGAACGCAACTTCCTGCTCGCCGTGACGCACGAGCTGAAAACCCCGATTGCCACCACCCGGCTCGCGCTCCAAACCATCCTGCAACGCCCCCTCGATGCCGCCACCACGCGGGAACTCCTCACGGAAGCGTCGAAGGCAAATGCACGGCTCGACCGCCGCATCACGGACCTGCTGGCTTCGGCGCGGTTCTCGCGCCCCTCGGACCCGGTCCGCGCCCCGTTCTGCCCGGCGGACCTGGTGCAGTCTGCGGTCGCAAAGGCCTCCGCTGCCTACCCGGACCGGCGTGTCCACGTGCGGCATGCCGACCTGCCACCGACCGCCACCGGCGATGCGGAAGCGCTGGAACTCGTTTGGGAAAACCTCATCGAAAACGCCCTCAAATACAGCGACCACGATGTATTCGTCGATGCGGAAGGCACGCGTGCGCACCTCGAAGTGGCTGTCACCGATGCTGGACCTGGGATTCCCCCGGCGGACCGGCGGCACGTGATCGAACCGTTCCGCCGGCTGGAACGCCCAGGCGAGCGCACCGACGGCGGCACAGGCCTGGGCCTGTACCTCGCCGACTCGATCCTGCGGCTCCACCGCGGCAGCCTCAGCATCCGCGATGCCCGTCCGGGACCTGGCACCCGCATCCTCACCCGTATTCCCCTCTCCTGAACATGCCCCTTACTCCGCTCGCTCCCCGCGCTTTGCTCGTCGTCCTGGACGGTTGGGGCCTCGGCCCCGATGGCCCGAACAACGCCATCCATGTGGCAAAAACACCCGTCATGGACCGGCTGCTGCGCACGCATCCGCATGCCACCCTGCGCACGGACAGCGGCTTTGTCGGCCTTCCCGAAGGCCAAATGGGGAACAGCGAGGTCGGCCACATGCACCTCGGCGCCGGCCGCGTCGTCTACCAAGACCTCCTGCGCATCGACCGCGCCGTAGAAGACGGCTCCATCGCCCACGAACCCGCCCTGCTTGCCGCATTTGACGCCGCGCGTGCAGCCGGTGGCCGCTTGCACCTCCTCGGACTCGTCTCGCGCGGTGGCGTCCATTCCCAACAGGCCCATCTGCACGCCCTGTGCGAAGCCGCCGCCGCCGCTGGCATCGAAGTCCTCGTCCATGCTTTCACAGACGGCCGCGACACCGCCCCCTCGACAGGGCGCGGCTACCTCGCAGATTTACAAGCCGTTCTGGACCGAACCGGGGGGCGGATTGCCAGCGTCCACGGCCGGTACTACGCCATGGACCGGGATCGGCGTTGGGAACGCATCGCGCGGAGCTACCGCACACTCGTTCAGGGCGAAGGAGCTCAGTTCGCGCGTGCGGATGCCGGCATCGCCGCAGCCTACGCAGCAGGCACTACGGACGAATTCATCGAGCCGTTCACCGTCGGGACGGATCCGGCAGCAGGCTGCATCCGCCCGGGCGATGCGGTGCTCTGCTTCAACTTCCGGACCGACCGGTGCCGCGAAATCACCGAGGCGCTGGCCATCTCAGACTTCCCGGAGCACGGGATGCAGGCCCTGCCGCTGCACTACACGACCATGACGCGCTACGACGAGCGGTGGACGAACATCCACGTGCTTTACGACAAGCCGAACCTCGCGGAGACGCTGGGAGAGGTCGTTGCGGCCGCCGGCCGCACCCAAATCCGGATCGCAGAAACGGAGAAGTATCCGCACGTGACCTACTTCTTCAGCGGCGGGCGCGAAGAACCGTTTCCCGGGGAGCGCCGGTTGATGGCGAGCAGCCCGAAGGTGGCCACGTACGACCTCGCCCCGGCCATGAGCGCGGCAGAACTGACTTCCACCCTCGTGCCCGAACTGCGCGCAGGCCAGGCAGATTTCGTCTGCCTCAACTTCGCAAACCCCGACATGGTGGGCCACACGGGCGTGTTCGAGGCCATCGTCGCAGCCGTGGAGTTCACTGACGCGTGCCTCGGCAAAGTACTCGACGCGGCGGAGGCCGGTGGCTACGCGTGGGTCGTGCTCGCGGACCACGGCAACGCCGACCTCGCCCGCAACCCGGACGGCACGCCGCACACCGCCCACACCACCCATCCCGTCCCCGTCATCGTCCACGCCCCCGGCATCACGGCGGTGCGGGACGGCTCCCTCCCGGATGTCGCACCCACCCTGCTCCGCATTCTCGGGCTCCCACAGCCGGACGCGATGACCGGGCGCTCGTTGATTTGATTTGGCCCGCATGCGCCCCATCTTCCTCTTCCTCCTCCTTGCGGCAAGCCCGCTGGCCCAGGCCCAAAGCGACCTCATCGTCACGTTGCATGAACGCACGCTGAACAACCTCTTCGCGGCCCTCGGCGAGTTCAAGGGCACGGAGGAGTACGAATTGATGTTCATCGACCGGACCCTTACCTGGACGCTCACCGGCATGCACATCGAACTCGAAAAGGACAGCGCGGCCTTCCTCACCCAAGCCCGGGTGGAAACGGACTTCGGGACCTACACGGACGAGGTGCGCGGCAAAGTGGCCATCCGGTACAACGAGAAATCGAACCTCATCTCGGTCCAAGTCGTGGACGCGCCCTTCGAAATCGCCGTGAACGCCTTCGGCCGCCGGTGGGTCATCAAGCGCCTCCAAATCGCGGATTACCTCACCACGCCGTTCACCTTCGAAGGACCGCTCACCCTGCAAAACTCCCTCGACTTCGAAATGCCCGACGGCACGGTCCGCACCATCGCAGCCATCCCGAATCGCTGCACCATCCAGGTGCTTCCGAACCGCATCGAAGTCGCCACGAACGTGGCGTTCAAACCGAAAAAGTAAGCCCTTCGTTCAGCCCTGCGGAAGGGCCTCGGCCACCACGAAGATCGATCCCGTGATCAGCACAAGCGACCCGGCTTGTGCCTCCGCCCGGGCCGCTGCATAGGCCTCCGCGACGGAAGCGTATGAGGTGCCTTCGAGTCCTTGCTCTTTTGCCTGGCGGGCCAGTTCCGCCGCAGGCAGGGCCCGCGGAATGTCCGACGCACAGAAGTAAAAACGGGCTGCCTGGGGCAACAGCGGAAACACGCCGCTGAGGTCCTTGTCCGACACCGTCCCGAAGACGATGTGCAGGGCGATCGCCTCGGGCAGGTTGCTGAAAAGTGCGGCCAGCCCGTCCACGTTGTGCGCGCAATCTGCGAGCACGCGCGCTCCCGAAGGCGTGTCCGGAAGCCACTGCCAACGCCCGAAGTGGCCGGTCGCTGGGAGTGCGGTGTCGGCGAGCACACAGGGCCGACTGCGGTCCCATTCAGGGAGGGTCGAAAGGACTTCGAGGACCTTGCGGGCGGTGGCTCGGTTTTCTGTTTGGTACGGGCCTTCGTCGGGCAGGCGAGGTTCTGCGGCGGTCTCCGCATAGTGCACCTCCGAGCCCGTGCGCAGCGCGTGTTCCAGCACGACAGAAAGCGCTTCCGGGCGCATGCGTCCCACCACCACCGGCCGTCCGTCCTTGAGGATGCCTGCCTTTTCACCCGCGATGGTGCGCACGTCCGGCCCGAGGAATTGCTGGTGATCGAGGCCCACGTTCGTGATGGCCGTGACCCAAGGGGCCCGGACTACGTTGGTGGAATCGAGCCGACCGCCCATCCCGGTTTCCAGCACCGCCACCTCGACCCCCGCCCTGCGAAACCACCACATGGCCAGGGCAAACGTCCACTCAAAAAAGGACGATGGCCTCGGCCCGTTCTCGGCGCATGCGAAGTGCTGTTCGAGAAATTCCACCACCCCCTCTTCCGGGATCTGCTGTCCGTCCACGCGGATCCGCTCACGAAAGTCCCGCAAGTGCGGCGAGGTGAAAAGGCCCGTGCGCCGACCGGAGGCAGTCAAGGAAGCCGCGACGAGATGGCAGACCGAGCCCTTGCCGTTCGTGCCGGCCACGTGCACGACGGGCAGCTCGCTTCCGCCCTCTCCGATGAGCGGATTGCCCGCACACGCGAGCAAATGCAAGGTCGCACGCAAATCCGGCTTGTACGCCGCCGCCCCGTCGCGTTGGAACATGGGCAGGCGGTGGAACAGGAAGTCACACGCCTCCGCGTAGGTCATTCGAGCTCGAAACGGATGTTGATCCAGCCGTGCCTGCGCACCTTGCCGGGATTCGGCGTAAACGAGGCCGTGAATGCCGCCTTCCGCGCCAGCTCGATGTGCCGCGCATCTGAAAAGGTGGAGCCTGATCTGTTGAATCGCGCTTCCTTCACTTTGCCTGCGGCATCGACAACGATGTCTAACCGGATGGTCCCCGAACGCGTCGGATCCTCCTCAAGTCGGGGCCTGCCGACCAGTTCTCCTCCGTCTAGACCCGCTTCAAATCCATCGCCTCTGATCACGCCTGAACCGTCGATTTTGCCGAGTGGATTGCCCTCGTTGCCAGTACCTTGGGTCCGCCCATCGGAACCCCCTCCGCCCGGGCTGGACAGCGCTCCGAGCCGCTGCGCAAGCCGGTCGTTCACCCGGCGGGCATCGCCCGTGGTCGAAGACGGGTTCGGCGAGGTGGACGTGCGGACGGCCACCTCCGATTCGGACTGGGTGACCGCCCCCGAGGCGGCGGTGGAGGCGGTGCTCGACGTGGAGGCGTCCGCCGGGGCACGGTCGCTGTCGACGGTGCTCGACGGGTTCTTGCTCTCGTCGGTGCCGCCCGCAGACGGATCCATGCCGAAGTCCGCCAGGCCCACCGACACGAACTGGGTGCCTAACGGCGGATCCGGGACCTCGAAGAACGTGATGAACCAGCCCGCCACGGCGAGGACCACGAAGAGCAGGGCCGTGACCGCCGCTGCCCGGCGTTCATCGCGGCGCTCTTGGGCCACCCGGGCCGATTCGAGGACCGGATTCATGGGGTCAGGGAGCGGCTGCGGGGGTGGAAATCGGCGAGGCGCCGAGCATCACCTTCCAGTTGTTTGCCTTCGCCATCCCGATGACCTCGACCGTCGAGCCCGTGGGCACGCTCGCGTCGACTTCGAGGTACATGATGGTGTTCTCCGTCTCACCCATGCGTGCGGCGATGAGGCCTTCGAGGTCTTCGTGGGCCACCCAGCCGCCGTTGAGGTAGTACGAGCCGTCCGCTTTGATGCTGAGGGTCAGCTTCGGGGTCACCGCCGTGGTGCCCTTCGCTTTCGGAAGCTCCACGTTGACCCCATTCGACGCCATGGTGGCGAGGATGAGGAAGAAGATCAGCAACAGGAACACCAGGTCCGTCATGGACGCCATGTTGCCGCCGACTTCGATTTTTGTGCGCTGTCCGAGGTTCATCGCGCGGGCTCTTCGAGGATGTCCAGGAATTCGATGGAGGTGGCCTCCATTTGGTTGATCACCTTGCTCACCTTGCTTACGAGGTGGTTGTAAGCCACGTAGGCCAAAATGCCCACGATCAAGCCGAAGACTGTCGTGATCATCGCCTGCTTCGTGCCGGAGCTGATGTCTTCGACGCGGACCGTTCCGGCGGCCTCCATCGCGACGAAGACTTGGACCATGCCGATGACCGTTCCGAGGAAGCCGATCATGGGCGCGGCGCCCGAGACCGTCGCGAGGGCGGGGAGGTTGCGTTCGAGGTTGTAGACCTCGAGCTTGCCCACGTTCTCAATCGAGGTGGCGATGTCCTTGAGGTCTTTGCCGATGCGGCTGATGCCCTTGTCGAGCATGCGGGCCATCGGGGTGTTCGAGGTGTGGCAGAGGTTGCGGGCGGAGGCAAAGTTGCCTTGGCTGATGTGGTCGCGCAGGCGGTGCATGAAATCCGGAGCCACCGTGCGCGCCTTGCGGATGGCCATCGACCGTTCGATGAAGACATACACCGCGACCACGGACATCAGCGCCAGTGGCACCATGATGTACCAGCCACCGACGATGAACAGGTCGAGCAAGTTGACGGCTTCGGTGGCCGGAGCCGCCTCGGAGGCCACGTCTGCGGCGGGAATTTGGAAAAGCATGGAGATAAGATTCAGCATGTGAACGCAAAAATGCGCGCAATTATTCTGCCAAACTGCCTCCCCGCGCCCCGCTTATCGACCCGCAGCCGTGAACAACCCCGCAGGCCGCTCAGGCGAACATCAACCAGTAGACGGCAATGCCGCCGAGGTAGCCCAGCGCCGCGAGCAAGCTCACGCGCTTCAGGTACCACATAAAGTCAATCTTCTCGAGCCCCATCACCGCCACACCGGCCGCAGAACCGATGATCAGGATAGAGCCGCCCGTCCCAGCGCACAGGGCTTGCAATTCCCAGAACGCCCCATCCTGTACGAACATCGCATCCCAGGCGCTCAGCCCTTCCCCCGCCGCAATGGGGTACATCGCTTTTGAAGCGGCCACCAGTGGCACGTTGTCTACGATGGCACTGAGGAAGCCGATGGCGGTGTTGATGGCGTAGACGTTGCCGAACGTGTCCCGCAACCAACTTGCAGCCGCAAGCAGGTGACCCACTTCCTGCAATGCCGCTACCGCGAGCAGGATGCCGAGGAAGAACAACACCGAAGGAGTGTCCACCTTGCGCAGCACCGCGAGAACGCTGATGCCTTGACCTGCCGACGTGTCTTTTCCGCGATGCATCAACTCCGTAGCCACCCACATCACGGCGAGGGCCAGCATCATTCCCATGAAGGGAGGCAGATGCGTGATGGTCTTGAACACCGGCACGAACAGCAAGCCACCCACCCCGAGGACCAGGGCCACGGTACGCTCCCATGGCGCGATGCCTGACTGCTCCCCAGCATCGTTGACTGCTGGGCGCTCCACTTCTCCACGCATGCGGAACGACAAAATGACGAGCGGCACCAGCAAGACCGTGATGGCTGGGAAGAACAATGCAGAGATGATTCCTCCGGTGGTGATTTGGCCACCGATCCACAACATCGTCGTCGTCACGTCTCCGATGGGCGACCAGGCACCACCGGCATTCGCAGCCAGCACCACCATGCCGCCGAAGAACCAGCGGGTTTCCTTGTCGTCGATGAGCTTGCGCAACAAAGACACCATCACAATGGCCGTCGTGAGGTTGTCCAGCACCGAAGACAGGAAGAAGGTGATAATGGAGATGATCCACAGCAGTTTCACCTTGTTTCGGGTGCCGATTTTGTCCGTGATGGCTTTGAAGCCTTGGTGCGCATCCACCAATTCCACGATGGTCATCGCGCCCAGCAGGAAGAACAGGATGCTGGCGATTTCCTGCACATGGTGCATCAGTTGGTGCTCGAAAAAGGCCTTCAGTCCGCCTTCACCGGCATGGGCAAAAGCCTCGGCCAAATGCGCCGGCGGCCCGTCCGCGCCGAGTACGAACAGCGTCCAACACAACGTGCCCGTGAGCAAGGCTGTGGCGGCCTTGTCGATGCGCACCGAGTGCTCGAAGGCAATGAAGGCGTAGCCGAGAACGAATACCGCGATGATGGCGATTTCCATGGGTACAGGTCAAAAGTGGCTCAAACAGCTGAGCCGGCCGAAAGTTCGGCCGCGCTTCGGAAAAATGTGCTCTCTCGGTCGAAATTTATCCGCGCACCCCGAGCCTTTCGAGGGCCACGCGGAAGGCGGCTGCTGTAAGTCCCGTTTTGCCGGGCGACGCCGCATGCACCTCGGCGAGGGCTTTCCGGATGGTCTCAGAGGTGTCGGCAAAAATGGCTGCATCCCGCATGTCCACTTCTTCGTCGCTCATGAGGTAGGCAAAGACGCGCGCCATCCCGCAGTTCGCGATGAAGTCCGGGATGCACGAAACCGTCGCATCGGCGCGCTCGGCGGTGGGGCCGTAGAAGATGGCCTCGTCTGCGAAGGGGACGTTTGCGCCGCTCGAGACGACCTCGAGTCCGGCGGCGGCCATGCGCTCCATTTGGTCCGCAGAAACCAGACGCGAGGCGGCACACGGCAGGAACACCTCCGCCGGCACATCCCAAATCCGCGCATTCACCTCCTCAAACGGAAGCACATCGTCCGCCACCAGCGCGTTTCCGGTCTTCGCCAGGAACAGCTGCGTCACCTCCTCCGGCGCCAGGCCCTCGGGCCGGATCAGGCCACCGGCGCGGTCGATGATGCCCACGACGACGGCGCCCGCCTCGCTCAGGTAGTAGGCAGCCGCCGCGCCCACGTTGCCCCAGCCCTGCACGATGACGCGCTTGCCTTCGAGCGAACCGCCCCACAGGTCATAGTAATGGCGCACGCTTTCTGCCACGCCGTACCCGGTGATCAGGTCGGCGACGCGGAATTTGCGGGTGAGGTCCGGGGTGAATTCGAGGTCTTCTACCGTTTGGCTTACCCCCTGCCGCAAGTTGCCGATTCTGCGCACCTTACGCGCCTCCTCCGGGTGGAAGTGGCCCGTGAACACGCCTTCTTGCGGGTGCCAAACGCCCCACTTCTCGGTCAGCGGAATGACCTCGTGGATCTCGTCGACGTTCATGTCGCCGCCGGTGCCGTAGTAGCTCTTCAGCAGCGGGGCGACGGCCCGGTACCACCGCTCGAGCACCCCGCGTTTGCGCGGGTCTGCCGGGTCAAACCGGATGCCGCTCTTCGCGCCTCCGATGTGCGGGCCGCTCACGGAAAACTTGATCTCCATGGTCTTCGCCAGGCTGACCACCTCGTGCCGGTCGAGCCGCGGGTGCATCCGGGTGCCGCCGCCGGCCGCTCCGCCGCGCAACGAGTTGATGACCACCCACCCACGGGCTTCGGTCTCCGGGTCTTTCCACTCGAACACGATTTCCGGTTCGCGGTGCTCGTAGGCGTGCAAGATGTCCTTCATGGCGCTGGATCAGGGGCGCAAAGATAGGTGGCCCCACAGGGCTCCGCCTACGGTGGGGGCGACGGCGCCGGTGATTGAGGGCCAGGAGTTGGGCTCGCCCAGGGCGCGGAGGAGGCCCAAAAAGCCGAAGGCGTGGGCCTCCTTGCCGTCGATCAGGGCGGGTGCCGGGAGCTGGGCTTCGAGGGGCGGACCGCTGAGGCCAGGGGCAGCCGGTGCCGTGAGGAGGGCGACGAGGTGGGCGTTGTGCGCACCGCCGCCGGTGAGGAGGGTGCGGGCCCCGCCGGCGTCGCGGCGGATGGCTGTGGCGATGAAGCGGGCCGCTGTGGCCAGGGCGTCTTGCGGCGAGAGGTCGGCAGGGATGCGGGGGAGCACCTCCGCCGCGAGCCACTCCCGGCCCAGGCTCTTCGGAGCGGGGGTGCTGAAGTACGGGAGGGCGCACCAAGCGTCGTACAGGGCGGGGTGCCACGTTCCGGAGGCGGCCCAGGCGCCGCCGCGGTCGTACGAGGCGCCGAGGCGGGCGGCCAAGGCATTCAGGAGGAGGTTGCACGGCCCGATGTCCCACGCGATGCGCCGACCGTCCGAGGCGGACATGCTGATGTTCGCGAAGCCGCCAAGGTTGAGGCAGGCCGGAACGTCGGAGAAGAGGAGGGCGTCGGCGATGGGAACGAGCGGCGCGCCTTGGCCCCCCGCCGCCACATCTAGCGAGCGGAAGTCGCACACCACCGGCACGCCGCCGAGCGCGTGGTGGAGGTGGGCGCCTGAGGCCAGTTGGCCGGTCCAGCGTTCCGCGGGGCGGTGGAATACGGTTTGGCCGTGGAAGGCGACCAAATCCACCCCGGACAGGTCAACGCACATCCGCACTTGGTCGCCGCACCACGTGCTCCACCCCGCCGCCGCCGCGCACCACTCCTCCGCCGTCGCCTCCGGCAACATCGCCAGCTGCTCTGCCCACTCCACCGGAAACGGCACGCAAACGAACTGTTCGAGCTCACCGTTCCACGCGCCGTCCCCCCGCCGCTCGAAGCGCGAAACCGCGATGTCCAGCCCATCGAGCGACGTGCCGCTCATCAGCCCCACTGTCCGGTAGCTGTGCACAAGTCCGAGGCCTCTCTCCATTGTATCTTTCGGGCCAAATTACTCGATGGCAATGAACCTCGAACTTTCCGAAGAACATCTGGCCGTGCGCGATGCCGCGCGCGATTTCGCCCAAAACGTCCTGAAGCCCGGTGTCATCGACCGCGACCGCGAGCAGCGCGTGGCCCTCGACGAACTCCGCCAACTCGGCGAACTCGGCTTCTTGGGCATGATGGTTTCCCCCGAGCACGGCGGATCCGGCATGGACACGCTGAGCTACGTGCTGGCGATGGAGGAGCTTTCGAAGATCGATGCCTCGGTCAGCGTCTGTGTAAGCGTGAACAACTCGCTGGTTTGCTACGGATTGCAGGAATACGGGGATGCGTTCCAAAAGGAGCACTTCCTCCGCCCCCTGGCCACCGGCGAAAAAATCGGCGCCTTCTGCCTCTCGGAACCGGAAGCCGGCTCCGACGCCACTTCGCAGCGCACCACGGCCGTTCGCGACGGCGACCACTACGTGCTCAACGGCACGAAGAACTGGATCACGAACGGCAGCACGGCCAGCACCTACCTCGTCATCGCCCAAACGAACCCCGAACTCGGCCACCGCGGCATCAGCGCGTTCATCGTCGAGCGCGGCATGCCCGGCTTCATCGTCGGCGCAAAAGAAGACAAGCTCGGCATCCGCGGCTCCGACACCCACACCCTGATGTTCCAGGACGTCCGCGTCCCGGTCGCAAACCGCATCGGCGAAGAGGGCTTCGGCTTCAAATTCGCAATGAAGACCCTCTCAGGCGGCCGCATCGGCATCGCCGCCCAAGCCCTCGGCATCGCCTCCGGAGCGTACGAGCTCGCACTCGCGTATTCCCAGGAACGCAAAGCCTTCGGCGTCGAAATCGCAAAACACCAGGCCATCGCCTTCAAACTGGCTGACATGGCGACCCAAATCGAAGCGGCGCGCCTGCTCGTTTGGAAAGCCGCCTGGCTGAAGGACGCGCATCAAGATTACGATTTGGCCTCGAGCATCGCGAAACTCTACGCCTCGGAAGTGGCCATGCGCACCACCGTCGAAGCGGTCCAAATCCACGGCGGATACGGCTACGTCAAGGAATACCACGTCGAACGCCTCATGCGCGACGCAAAAATCACTCAGATCTACGAGGGCACCAGCGAAGTCCAACGCATCGTCATCTCCCGCGCCATCCTGTCCTAATTCGATTCTGCTGCGCGGCTGCGCCGCAAAACAGGGAACAGGCGCCGCTTCGCGGCGAATCAGAATTGAGGGTTGCGGGGGCCGGCGTTGCCGGCTTGAGGGCGCGGCTGCGCCGCTTTCAGTGGCAAGACCCAATGAACCCAAGCTGCACCGATTTCAACCTCAACCCTCTGGCGCGTAGCGCCCCTCGTCCCTCCGCGGCGAAGCCGCGCCCCTCATCCCTCCGCAGCGAAGCCGCGCCTCAACCTCAATCCCGACGCGAAGCGTCGCTTCCCCCCACTTCCCTACCCCGCGCATCGAACACCCGGTCCTTCCCTCCACTTCGCACCACCACTTCCGGGACGCCATCGCCGTTGCGGTCGGCCGTGAACACCGCCTCCCCTTTCACCTTGCCGTCGAGTCCGGTCGGCCGGGCATCGCCGAAGCTTTGCTCGCGCACGGTGCCTGAGGCATCGATGAACAACACCGTGGAGCGCTCGATGTCACCTGCCAAACGGAAGGCCGGAGCAGCTGCAGATTTCACCTTCACCGCCGTTTTTGCGCGGTCTTCCCCCGAACGGGCAAGGAGCTTGACCGAACCGTCTGCATGGCCCACGTAGATGTAGTCCTTGGAGGCGACGCGGAGGTGCGCGAGTTGGGTGACGGCGGAAGCGCCCTTGGGTGCCGTCCAGCCCGGGGTCAGCGCCGCTTCGTCGCGGTAGTTGTGCACCCGGCCGTCGCGGGTGCCGATGAGGAAGCGGAATTGTGCATCCCGGTCGTAGTCCGCCACATGCAGCGCCGTCACCGGTGAACCGACGCGCAGAGGATAGCCGGGGGCCTGCTTTCCGAGGACGTCGATGAGCCAAACGCCATCGGCGAAGGCGAGGGCGGTTTGGAACTTCCCATTGCGGTAAAGATCGACCTCGAAGGCCGCGCTGACCGGGGGATTTGCAGCAGACACGGCCCAAACCCGCGCCCCGGCCTCCACCGCCTCGACTTCACGCCCGGTCCATCGGATGTCCATGCGCCCTCCCGTACGGTGGTTGCGGACCCGGCCGAGTGTCCGCGCCGCGGTGGCGGTAGGGACCACCACAACTTCAACGGCCTCAGTGCTTTCCACTGGATCGGAAGCCGTCGAGACCGTGTCTGCAACCGCTGCCACCGCCGGTGCACGCTCTGCCAGTGCTCCGCCGGCCCAGGTCAACCGCCTGTCGTGGGAAAACCGCGCCGTACGGGTGCCCTCCGGCCCGCGCTCCCCTTGGTCCCACGCAAAGGAACCCGGCAGAGTAGCCGCATCCACGGCATCGGCCCACGGGCCTACTTCCGGCATCGATCCATCTTCAGCGGCGAATACGCGCCACAACCCCCGGGCGGCGATGCGGACGTTCGAACCATTCCCCCATCCCCGCTCCTCCCATTCGCCGAGGACGCCCGTACTGTCTGCCCAGCCCCACAGTTCCACCGCCGCCCCATCCGTCCGCTCAAGCCGGGCCACCGTCCCGTCCCACCGACCGAGCAACAGCGAATCCGCAGCATGCAGCGGACCCGGCACCCGGCGCAATGCGGCCTTGTGCCACCGTGCGTCTTGCTCCGGCATTTCCCACAAAGCACCCCATCCCAGAGGCAACGGCGCCGCTTCCAACTCGCCCGCGTGCCACTCCGTCAGCAACGAACCACCGTCAGACGTCCACGTCGAGCGGAAGGGAATCAGGGGATTGCCCGTGGCCTCCAGGCGCACGTGGCCGTCGCGCCGCGGCCGCCAATGTCCCGCCATTTCGCCCGGAGCTTCGGACCAAAGCGCCAACGCATCGGGCATCCCGGAAAGCCACCCGCCTCCCCACTCCACGATTGCATATCCCGACGGCAACGGCTCCGGCTTCCAGGTGGTGTGCCAAACCTCCGCCCCATCCGGGGTGACAAACCGCGTGGCCACCGGCCGCTCACCCTTCGGATTCCACGCCACCGCCGCGGATGCGCCCACCGCTGCCCCATCCCACTGCTCCCACACCGAAAAGGCATCTCCCACGACTTCCGTGGGATCTCGGCGCAAATCACCCGCCGACGCAGAGAAAAACGCCCACGTCGCCAGGGCAGCGAGAAGGACCGCGGCCAGAAATGCTCCTAAAAAACCTTTCACGCCCCGAAGTTCACGAAATCCTGCTCCAATCCCGCCGCGCCGCACGCACCCGCCGCAACTCATTTGCCAGGGCCGCGTGTGCAGGATGCCGGAGGTCGGGATCCGACTCCAGCAGCACCGTCGCCGTATAGCGCGCTGCAGCGAGGATTTCGCGGTCGCGCAGCAGGTCCGCTACGCGCAGGTCGGGCATGCCCGACTGTTGGGTCCCCATCACATCGCCCGGACCGCGCAGCTCCATGTCCACCTCGGCTATCTCGAAGCCGTCCTGCGTCCGGCACATCGTCTCCACCCTCCGCAATGCATCGCGTCCGAGCCCTTCCTTCGTCATCAAGATGCAATAGCTGGCGTCCGAGCCCCGGCCTACCCGGCCGCGAAGCTGGTGCAACTGACTCAATCCGAACCGCTCCGCGCTCTCCACTACCATGACGGACGCATTGGGCACGTTGACGCCCACTTCGATGACGGTCGTCGCAACCAAGATGTGGGTCTCACCGGCGATGAACCTGCGCATCTCGTATTCCTTGTCTTCCGGACGCTGGCGGCCGTGGACGATGCCCACGCGGTAATCCGGCAAAGGGAAGCGGCGGACGACACTCTCATAACCGTCCATCAAGTCCTTGAATTCGAGCGTTTCGCTCTCCTCGATCAGCGGGTATACGATGTACACTTGGCGGCCGAGGGCGAGTTCGTCCTGCAGGAATCCGAAGACGGAATCGCGCGCAGCATCCGTGCGGTGCACCGTGCGGATGGGTTTGCGGGCGGGCGGAAGCTCGTCGAGCAGGCTTACGTCGAGGTCGCCGTAGGCCGTCATGGCCAGGGTGCGTGGGATGGGGGTGGCGGTCATGACCAGGACGTGAGGGGGCGTTGTGGATTTGGCCCAAAGCTTCGCCCGCTGCTCGACCCCG
>CAMCYM010000002.1 GCA_945883885.1 Chryseobacterium gleum | reverse complement strand
CCGGCCAAGCTGAAGCGGTCCGGTTGGCCATCGCGAAGGCGCTGGTGGAAATCAATCCGGAGTGGAAGCCCATCCTGAAGCAAGAAGGACTGACCACGCGGGATCCGCGGATGGTCGAGCGCAAGAAGTTCGGCCTGAAGAAGGCCCGGAAGCGTTCACAGTTCTCGAAGCGTTGATTTTCAAGGGCCGGAAGTTCCGGCCCCTTTTCATACAGGCGTTTAGCATCCAAACCCGCAGGACTCAAGCTTCTGTTTGGCTACCGGCGGGTTGCATCACACCAGGAACGTAAACAACCATGGCACGTACAAATTTCGAGCAGTTGCTCCAGGCCGGAGTGCACTTCGGCCACCTCAAGCGCAAGTGGAACCCCCACATGGCGCCGTACATCTTCGCGGAGAAGAAGGGCATCCACATCATCGACCTCCACAAGACTGTGGTGAAGCTCGATGAAGCGGCGGCAGCGATGAAGCAGATTGCGAAGAGCGGCAAGAAAATCCTCTTCGTTGCGACGAAAAAGCAGGCAAAAGACGCTGTCGCCCAGCGCGTCGCAGCGGTCGGCATGCCGTACGTGACGGAGCGTTGGTCGGGTGGCATGCTTACGAACTTCGCCACCATCCGGAAGGCGGTGCGCAAGATGTCCCAGATCGACAAAATGGAACAGGACGGAACCCTGGCCACCATGTCGAAGCGCGAACGGCTGCAAGTGAGCCGCCAGCGTGCAAAACTGGAGAAGAACCTCGGATCCATCTCCGATCTCAGCCGTATCCCGGCGGCCATCTTCATCGTGGACGTGCTGAAGGAGCAGATCGCTCTGGCAGAAGCGAAGAAGCTCGGCATCCCGGTCTTCGCCATGGTCGACACGAACTCGGACCCCCGTCCGGTCGATTTCCCGATTCCAGCGAACGACGACGCCAGCAGCTCCATCGTGGCCATCCTCGACACGGTCGTCACGGCAGTGGCAGAAGGTCTGAACGAGCGGAAGGCGGAGAAGGAAAAGGGCCTGATCGTCGACGAAGCGGATGCGGAAGTCGAAGCAGAAGGCGACGTGGAGGTGGCTGAAGAGGCCCCAGTGGCTGAAGCGGCGGTTGAAGCCCCCGCAGCAGAAGAGGCGGTAGAAGAGGAAGCTCCGGCGGCCGAAGAGGGAAGCGAAGAAGCCTGAAATTGAACCCTGCTAACATCCTTTCGATGAGCACGATCACCGCATCAGACGTAAACAAGCTCCGCCAGCAAACGGGCGCGGGCATGATGGACTGCAAAAAAGCCCTCCAGGAGGCAAACGGCGATTTTGAACTCGCTGTAGAAGTGCTCCGCAAGAAGGGCCAAAAAGTCGCCGCGAACCGCAGCGACCGCGAAGCAGGCGAAGGAGCAATCCTCTCCGGCGTAAGCGCTGACGGCACCTTCGGCGTGCTGCTTGCGCTCAACTGCGAGACCGACTTCGTGGCGAAGAACGAAGCCTTCGTCGGTGTGGCGAAAGTCCTGCTCGACTACGCCATTGCCGAAGGCATCACCGAGAAGGAGGAGTTGCTCGGACGCACCTACCCAGGCGCTTCGATCACGGTGGCTGAGAAGATCACCGAAGAGGTGGGCAAAATCGGCGAGCGGATCGAAATCGGCACGTATTCCACGTTGACGGGCGCTCAGGTGGTTCATTACATCCACCCGGGCAACCGCCTCGCGACCCTCGTCGCGTTCACTGCGCCGTTGAGTGCGGAGGCAGGTCGTGACGTCGCCATGCAGGCGGCGGCCATGGCACCCATTGCCCTCGACGAATCGAGCGTGGCACCGGAACTCATTGCAAAAGAGAAGGAAATCGGCATGGAACTCGCGATGCAGGAGGGCAAGCCCGCCGACATGGCCGAGAAAATTGCGGATGGACGGATCAAGAAGTGGTTCAAGGAAGTCACCTTGGTCCACCAGCAGTTCATCAAGGACAACAAGCTCACGGTCGCAGAGTACGTGAAGTCGGCGAACTCCGCTGCGACGGTTTCTGGCTTCTGCCGGACCGCCCTCGACTGATTCCAGACTTTGCTACAAGGAAAAAGGGCTCCGCGAGGGGCCCTTTTTGCTGTGGGAACCTTCCGGCCGGCCGGGGCGATGCGGGAAGTTTCGGATATTCGCGGCACAATGAAATACAGGCGCGTACTCCTCAAACTCAGCGGCGAGGCGCTGATGGGGGAAAAGCAGTTTGGGATCGACAACGGGCGGTTGATGCAGTACGCTCGGGAAATCGAGGCAGTGGTGCATGCAGGTGTCCAAGTCGCCATCGTCATCGGCGGCGGCAACATCTTTCGGGGGGTTCAAGCAGCTGAGGGCGGCATGGAACGCACCCAAGGCGACTACATGGGCATGCTGGCCACCGTCATCAATTCGATGGCGTTGCAGAGTGCGCTCGAGTCGCTGGGACTCGAAACCCGCTTGCAGTCAGCCATCGAGCTCAAACAGATTGCCGAGCCCTTCATCCGCCGCAGGGCGGTCCGCCACCTCGAGAAAGGCCGCGTGGTCATCTTCGGAGGCGGGACGGGCAATCCATTCTTCACCACGGATTCAGCGGCGTCGTTGCGCGCCATCGAGATCGAGGCGGAAGTCATTTTGAAGGGCACCCGGGTGGACGGCATTTACTCCGCAGACCCCGAGAAATACCCAGATGCCGTGAGGTTCAGCCACATCTCCTTCACGGAAGTGTACGAGCGGGGTTTGCAGGTCATGGACATGACGGCGTTCACCTTGTGCAACGAAAACCGGTTGCCCATCGTCGTGTTTGACATGAACACCCCCGGGAACTTGATGCGCCTTGTGTCGGGCGAGGAGGTGGGCACCTTGGTTCGATTTGACGAAGCTCAGGCAACAGCATGACGGAAGAAATTCAATTCGCCCTTGACTCTGCAAAGGAGGGCATGGACAAGGCACTGCGTCACCTCGATGCGGAATTGCTGAAGGTGCGCGCCGGCAAAGCCCACCCGGCGATGTTGGACAGCGTGAAGGTGGACTACTACGGCACGCCGACGCCCATCGGGCGGGTGGCGAACATCAATTCCACCGACGCCCGTACCCTCGTCATTCAACCTTGGGAACGGAACCTGCTGGACGGGATTTCGACGGCCATCATCAACGCGAACCTCGGTCTGAATCCGATGAACAACGGCGAAGTGATCATGATCAATGTGCCGGCCCTCACGGAAGAGCGCCGTCGCGACCTCATGAAGCGGGCCCGGGCAGAGGGTGAACACGCGAAGGTGGGCATCCGCAATGCCCGCAAGGAGGCGAACGACTACCTCAAGGAAGCGAAAGCAGACGGCTTGCCTGAAGACGCTGTGAAGGTCGGCGAAACGAAAGTTCAGGACCTGACCGACGCCTACATCCGCAAGGTGGACGAAGTCCTTGCCGCGAAAGAGGCGGACGTTATGACGGTTTGACCGTCAGCGGGGTCCATTCTGCAGCGTAGCGGCGTGCAGCTCCATCGGCTGCCAGCAAGCCCTCGAGGTCTGGAGCGGCCGCAAAGGGCACACGCGCAAGCGCATCCTCGACGATTTCCGTGAGCTCGAGGAACTCGATTTCATCGCGCAGGAAACGGGCGACAGCTACCTCGTTCGCGGCGTTGAGCACGGCTGGTGCGGTTCCCCCCTGTTTTCCAGCCTCGTAGGCCAGCGCAAGGTTGCGGAAGGTGGCGTAATCGGGTTGCTCGAACGTCAGGGTGGGGTAGGCCATGAAATCGAACCGGTCGAACGGACTGTTCACCCGTTCGGGGTAGCCCAGGGCGTAGGCAATCGGCAGCTTCATGTCGGGCAGGCCGAGTTGGGCTTTGAGCGAGCCGTCGCGGAATTGCACGCAGCTGTGGACGATGCTTTGGGGATGGACGACGACCTCGATGGCGTCGTACGGCACGCCGAAGAGCCAGTGCGCCTCGATGACTTCCAGCCCCTTGTTCATCAGGCTGGCGCTGTCGATGGTGATTTTTGCGCCCATCGACCAGTTCGGGTGGCGCAGGGCTTGGGCTTTCGTCACACCGGCGAGGTCCGCACGGCTGCGACCGCGGAACGGCCCGCCCGAGGCCGTGAGCAAGATTTTCTCGATGGGGTTGTGCCACTCGCCGGCCAAACACTGGTAGATCGCGCTGTGCTCTGAATCCACCGGGTGGATGTCCACGCCCGCAGCCCGTGCTTCGGCGGTCACCAAAGCGCCGGCGACCACGAGGGTTTCCTTGTTTGCCAGGGCGATTTGCTTCCCAGCGCGGATGGCGCGCAGGGTGGGCACCAGGCCGGCCGCTCCGACCAGGGCGGTCAGCACCGTGTGGATGCCGTCGGACTCAACGATGGAGGCCAGAGATTCCGGCCCGCAATAGGTCTTGATGCCGGCGTCGAACAGCGCATCGCGCACGCGGCCGTGGGCGGCTGGGTCGCCGATGACCACGGCGTTCGGGCGGAACTCGAGGGCCTGGGCGATGAGGAGGTCGGCGTTCGCGTGGGCGGACAGCACCTCCACATGCAGCCGGTCGGGTGCGCTGCGGATGACTTCGAGGGCCTGGGTGCCGATGGAGCCCGTGGAACCGAGGATGGCGATGCCGCGCGTCATAGGAATCCGAGTTCAAGTTTGGCCTCCTCGCTCATCAAATCGTGCGACCACGGCGGATCGAACACCACCTCAACGTGTGCAGACGTCGCGCCGGACACTGCGGCCACCTTCTGCTCCACCTCGGCGGGCAGGGATTCGGCCACTGGGCAGTTCGGGGAAGTCAGGGTCATCTGCACATCGATGTGGCCGGTCGGCGCGATGCGCACCTCGTAAATCAGCCCGAGTTCGTAGATGTCCACGGGGATTTCTGGGTCGTAGATCGTCTTGAGTACGGCGATGACGTCCTGCTGGGTGGGGAGGCTCATGCCGGGGCGTGGGTGATTTCAGGACGCATTTGGGGAAAGAGCAACACGTCCTGGATGGAAGGCGCGTCGGTCAGCAACATGACGAGCCGGTCGATGCCGATCCCCACACCGCTGGTGGGAGGCATGCCGTATTCGAGGGCCCGGAGGAAGTCGCGGTCGATGAACATCGCCTCGTCGTCGCCGCGCTCGCCCAGCCGCAGCTGGTCCTCGAACCGCGCCCGCTGGTCGTCCGGGTCGTTCAACTCGCTGTACGCGTTCGCGATTTCTGTGCCGTTGACGAGCAGTTCAAACCGCTCCGTATAGCCTGGTTTGTCGCGGTGTGCTTTTGTCAGCGGCGACATCTCGACGGGGTAGTCCGTGATGAACGTGGGCTGAACGAAGTGGTGCTCGGCCTTTGCTCCGAAGAGCGTATCGATGAGCTTGCCCCGGCCCATGCTCGCGTCGCAGTGGATGCCCAGTTCTCCGCAGGCCGCCCGCAGCCCGGCTTCGTCCAGCATGTCGATGTCCACGCCGGCATGCTCGAGGATGGCATCCCGCAGGGTGACCCGGCGGAAGGGGGGGGTGAAGTCGATGGACGTGCCTTGGAGCGTGCAGGATGTGCTTCCGTGGACGGCGGTGCAGACGTCGGCCAGCAGGTGCTCGACCGTCTCCATCATCCAATGGTAGTCCTTGTAGGCGACGTAGAGCTCGAGGACCGTGAATTCCGGGTTGTGGGTGCGGTCCATGCCCTCGTTGCGGAAGTTGCGGCTGAACTCGTAGACCCCTTCGAAGCCGCCGACGATGAGCCGCTTGAGGTAGAGCTCGTTAGCGATGCGGAGGTACAGGGGAATGTCGAGGGCGTTGTGGTGCGTCACGAAAGGACGGGCCGAGGCGCCCCCGGGGATGGCTTGCAAGACGGGCGTATCCACTTCGAGCCAGCCGGATCCGTCGAAGGCGTTGCGGATGGTGCGGATGACGGCGGAGCGGGCTTCGAAGGTGCGGCGCACGTCGCGGTTCACCACGAGGTCCACGTACCGCATGCGGTAGCGGAGTTCCGGGTCCGAGAAGGCATCGTGGACGACGCCGTTTTCGTCGGTTTTGACCGCGGGGAGCGGGCGCAGACTTTTCGCGAGGACTGTGAGGGTGCGGACGGAGACACTCGGTTCACCGGTTTGGGTGGTGAATGTCACGCCCGTGATGCCGATGAAGTCGCCGCGGTCGAGCAGGCGCTTGAAGACCTCGTTGTACGCCGTTTTGTCTTCGTCGGGGCACAGCTCATCGCGGTTGACGTAGAGCTGCACCGTGCCTGCGCCGTCTTGCAGTTCTGCGAAGGAGGCTTTTCCCATGATCCGGCGGCTCATGAGCCGGCCGGCCAAACGGACCTCGAGACCGTCCTGAAACTCCGCTGCCAACTCCTCCGCTTTGTGCGTCACGGGGAAGGCGGGCGCGGGGTACGGGTCGATGCCGAGTTCGCGCAACCGAGCCAGCGATTCGCGCCGGACGCGTTCCTGTTCCGTCCATTCCATGGGTGCAAAGGTAGCCCGGGGCGGCCGCTCGCGCGCGTACCTTTGAGGCATGGAGCAGATGCGACAACTGATTGCGGATTTTCCGGACCAAATGCGCACCGCGTGGCGCCTCGTGCAGGACCACCCGATCGACTACGCCGGGTTCACGCCGTCCGCGGCCTTGATCCTCGGCATGGGGGGCAGCGGCATCGGCGGCGCAGTGGCGGCGCGCCTGCTCGCCCCCACCAGCCCGGTGCCCGTCCTCACGTCGAGCGACTACACCCTCCCCGCCTGGGTCGGCCCCTCCACCCTCGTCATCGCGTGCAGCTACAGCGGCACCACCGAGGAAACGCTCGCCGCGGTCCGGGCGGCCCACGCCGCGGGCGCCCGCATCGGCTGCATCACGTCCGGTGGAACCCTCGGCGAGCTCGCCTCTGCCCACGGCTGGCCCACCCACCGCATCCCCGGCGGCCACCCGCCCCGCTCCCAGTTCGGCCAGGCCCTCACCGGCCTCCTCCACCACCTCCACGCGGCGGGCCTGGCCCCGGCGGCGCTGCATGCCGGCCTAGCCCACATCGGCGACTTCCTCGCAGAGCGGGCGGAGGACACCCTCGCCCGGGCGGAGGAAATCGCGGACGCCGTGGCGGACCGCCAAATTTGGCTCTACGCGGACACTGCCCTCGAGGCCGTAGCCATCCGTTGGCGCCAGCAGCTCAACGAAAACAGCAAGCTCCTCGTCTGCCACCACGTCTTCCCCGAGATGAACCACAACGAACTCGTGGGCTGGGAGAGCGGCAGCGAGCATGACGTCGCGGTGCTGCTGACTTCGGACGACGACCACCCGCGGAACCGGCTTCGGATGGACGCGTGTGCCGAGTTGATCACGGAAACCGGTGCCGATGTGGTGCTGGTGGAAGCGGACGGGAACGACCGGCTGGAGCGCGTGTTCGACCTCGTGCACCTGGGGGATGTGCTCAGTTGGGTACTGGCGGACCGGGCCGGGGTGGACCCGATGGACATCCGCAACATCGACCTGCTCAAGCAAACCCTGGCAGCCGTAGCAGACGGGGAATGAAGCCACGGGTGCATTTCCGGGACTTCGGTCGGGCAGCGTATCGCCCGGTGTGGGAGGAACAGGAGCGGTTGTTTGCGGCGATGCTGGAGCGAAAGAGTGCGCGGCGGAAGGCCGGTGTGGAGGGGGGGGCTGGCGAAGGGGATTTGGCCCCGCCGGACGGGCACCTTTTCTTCGTGGAGCACAGCCACGTGTTCACGCTGGGCAAGAGCGGCGATGCCGGGCACTTGCTGGCGGATGCGGAGGTGCTCGCCGCCCGCGGGGCTGAATACGTCCCCATCAACCGCGGCGGGGACATCACCTACCACGGCCCGGGCCAACTCGTGGGCTACCCCCTCCTCGACCTCGAGCAGTTTTTCACCGACATCGGCCGGTACATGCGGACCCTCGAAGAGGCCATTGTGCGGACGTGCGCGGACTACGGCCTGGCGACGGGGCGGATTGCGGGCCTGACGGGGGTTTGGGTCGATCCGGACCTCCCCACCGCCCGCAAAATCGCTGCGCTGGGCGTCAAGAGTTCGCGCTGGGTGACCATGCACGGCTTTGCCTTCAACGTGGATCCCGACTTGAGTTACTTCGGGATGATCGTGCCGTGCGGCATCGTGGACCGCGGGGTAACCTCCCTCGCTCGGGAAATCGGACGGCCGGTGACCGTGGCGGAAGTGGCCCCACGGGTACAGGCGCATCTGACGGAATTGTTCGGATGGGAATTGATCGAAGACACGCTACCTTGCTCTGAATGAAGAAGGTTCTTCTCACCACTGCCGCACTGTTCGCGGTAGTTGTAGGCGTCTCGTTTGCAACGGGATACGGATATGTTTGGGGCGGAATGCGCGAGACCTACTTGCGCGGCTGGAAGAATGCAAACATCGACGACCTCCCGTTCCGCGAGGTACGGGTGCTTTCGAAGTCCCCGAATCCGCAGCCGTGGCCGGAGGCCCTGCAGCCGGAGGAGGCGCTCGATGCAGAGGAGCTGCAGGCGCTGGATTCCAGCGGGGCGGCGAGTTTCCTCGTCATCCAGCGCGACACCTTGCGGTACGAGCGCTATGCCCATGGCCACGATCGAACGACTGTGACGAATTCGTTCTCGATGGCAAAGACCATCACGGCCCTTGCCTACGGGCTGGCCGAGGACCGCGGCTACCTGCACATGAACGACGAAGTCGGCACGCACATCCCCCGGTTTTCAGGGGCCGCCGGCCAGGGGCTCATCGTTGAGGAGGTGCTCCAAATGCGCTCCCACATCCCCTTCGGCGAGGACTACAAGAACCCCCTCGGTTTCATGGCCCGGGCCTACTACCGCGACGACCTCCGGGGCCTGATGCAGCCCTACCTGCCGACGTCGGATCCGGGTGCCACGTGGGAATACCAAGGAGGCAATACCATGCTTCTTGAAGAGCTCGTCCTGGAAGCTACCGACGTACCGGTGGGCAAGTGGGTGGAGACGGAGCTGTGGCACCGGATGGGCGCGGAATCGGATGCGTATTGGGGCTTGGACGCGCCGGAAGCGGAGGGCGGAATCGAGCGCAGCTTTGCGCAGTTCTACGCCACCTCGCGCGACCATGCGCGCTTCGGCCAGCTGCTGCTCGACAGCGGCCGGTGGCGCGGCACGACCCTCGTCGGGGAGGACTTCGTCACGCGGCTCCTCACCCCCATCGCTGGGCGGACCCGCGAGTGCGATGTCCAGCACTATGGCTACCAAATCTGGCTCGGAACCGACAAAGCGGGCCATGGATTCGCGGTGATGCAGGGGCACCGTGGGCAGTACATCATCGTCGTGCCGGCTCTGGATTTGGTGGTGGTGCGCACCGGCTATGAGGTAGACAAGGCGAAGGAGAACCACATCCCCCTCGAAGTGCACCGCTGCCTTGAGCGCGCGCAGACGATCCTCGCGGGAGGCGCGTAAATGATGCGTGTACAAATTCAAATGCACCGCTCGTAAAACGCTCAGCTACGATTATCTTGGGGTTGCTTGTTTTGGCAGAACCAAACGGTTCCCCATGAATGAAAACCTTGCCCCGGTCCTCTCGTGCCTCGTTGTGGACGATGAGCCCCATGCCCGCCAGGCCCTGTGCCGCCACATCGAACGGCATTGCCCGGCCCTGCGCGTGGTCCAAACGGCCTCCTCGGCCGCAGAGGCCGCGCACCTCATTGATTCCCTGTCACCTGACGTGGTGTTTCTCGACGTCCGGATGCCGCATGAGACGGGGCTCGAGTTGCTCGACCGCTTTCCGGACCGCACGTTCGAGGTGGTCTTCTGCACGACCTACCACGAGTATGCGGTCGATGCCTTGCGCCGCGAGGCCTTCGACTACCTGCTGAAACCGGTGGATCCGGAAGAGCTAAAAGCCTGCGCCCACCGCATGGTGCACCGCTTGAAGGGAGACGTGCGACGGGTGGAATTGCAGACCTCGGGCCACCGCTTTTTTGTGCGCCACACGGATATCTTGTTCGTCGAGGCATCGGGCAGCTACGCGACCTTCCACTTGCTTTCCGGCCGCCGCATCACGGTATCGAAGAACCTCCGCAAGGTGGAAGAGCTTCTGACCGACGACCGCTTCTTCCGGGTGCACAACAGCCACCTCGTGCACATGGCCTGCGTCGAGAGCTTCAACCTCCGCACCGGGACGCTGACGCTGCGCGGCGGGAAGCAGGTGCCGTTCGCGGTGCGCAAGCGCGACGAGGTCCGCAGGCGGCTGACAGCGCTGATGATTGCGCCGGATCCCGAACCGGCTGCCTGGACACAGGCCGCCGAATCCGCCCCTGAGCCCGTGCACTGACCGCGTATCTTCGCGGTATGCGCAAGGACATCCGGACGTTCGGACGGGAGGAGCTCGAGGCGGCCGTGGCCGAACTCGGAGGGCCGAAGTTCCGCGCGCGTCAGCTCGAAGAATGGCTCTGGACGAAGGCTGCAGGCTCGTTCGAGGACATGACGAACCTCCCGCTCGCGTTCCGTGAAGAGCTGGCCGAGCGCTTCGACATCAGCCGCATTCGCCTGGTGGACAAGCAGGTGAGCTCAGACCGTACCATCAAGTGCGCGTTCGAAGTGGGCACAGGGATGGTGGTGGAAGGGGTGTTGATTCCTACCACCGATCGGGTAACGGCGTGCATCAGTTCGCAGGTGGGGTGCAGTTTGGCCTGCGCGTTCTGCGCGACGGGCCGGTTGAAAATGCTGCGCAATCTGTCGGCGGGGGAGATGTACGATCAAGTGGAGAGGCTCCGGGCGCTGGCAGAAAGCCACTACGGCCAAGGGCTGTCGAACATCGTGTACATGGGCATGGGCGAGCCCCTGCTCAATTACCGGAACGTGCTGGAATCCGTCGAACGCATTTGCGGAACGCCCGGTCTCGGCATGTCGCCGCGGCGCATCACGGTGAGCACAGCGGGCATTGCGAAGGCCATCGTGCGGCTCGGAGACGACCGCGTCCGGTTCAACCTCGCGCTCAGCCTGCACGCCGCGAACGATGCGAAGCGGAGCAAGATCATGGCCATCAACGACTCGAACAACCTCGAAGCCCTCGGCGCTGCGTTGCGTCACTTCCATGCGTGCACGGACACCCGGGTCACGTTCGAGTACATCATCTTCGACGGCTTCAACGATGGGCTGGAAGACGCGCGGGAGCTCGCGGCCTTCTGCCGCAATGTGCCGTGCAAGGTGAATATCATCGAGTACAACCCCATCGAGGGCGGTGAGTTCCGCATGGCGCGCGAAGACCGGGTGGCGGATTTCGTCGCGTTGCTGGAGGAGCGGAACCTCGTGGTGAACGTGCGCCGCTCGCGCGGCAAGGACATCGATGCCGCATGCGGGCAGCTCGTGAACAACAATGCCTGGGGAGCGCAAGCGGTCCGCAAGGAGCCTGCCGCGTCCGCCGCGTCCGACGACGTCAGTCCAGCTTGAGCACGGCGAGGAAGGCGCTTTGTGGCACTTCCACGTTTCCGACCTGACGCATCCGCTTCTTGCCCTTCTTCTGTTTCTCAAGCAGCTTGCGTTTCCGCGTGATGTCGCCGCCGTAGCATTTTGCGGTCACGTCTTTGCGCAGCGCGGAGATGGTTTCGCGGGCGATGATCTTCGCGCCGATGGCCGCCTGCAGGGCAATCATGAACTGCTGGCGCGGGATCAACTCCTTGAGCTTCAGGCAGATTTTCTTGCCCAGTTCGTAGGCGTTGTCGCGGTGGATGAGCGCGCTCAAGGCATCGACTTGGTCGCCGTTGAGGAGGATGTCGAGCTTGACGAGGTGGGAGGCTTTGTACTCGTCCGGGAAGTAGTCGAACGAAGCGTACCCGCGGGAAACGCTCTTGAGCTTGTCGTAGAAGTCGAAGACGATTTCCCCGAGCGGCATGCTGAAGCTGAGTTCGACGCGGTCGGAGGTGAGGTAGACCTGGTTTTGGAGGACGCCGCGCTTTTCGATGCACAGGGTCATGATTTGGCCGATGTACTCGGACTTCGTGATGACCTGGGCTTTGATGTAGGGCTCTTCGACGCGCTCGAGGTGGTTCGGATCGGGCAGGTCGGACGGGTTGTTCACGATTTTCATCGTGTCGTTCTTCAGGTAGGCGTGGTAGCTCACGTTCGGGACCGTCGTGATGACGGTCATGTCGAACTCGCGCTCGAGCCGTTCCTGCACGATTTCCATGTGGAGCATGCCGAGGAAGCCGCAGCGGAAGCCGAAGCCGAGCGCGGCGGACGATTCCGGTTCGAAGACGAGGGAAGCATCGTTCAACTGCAGCTTCTCCATCGACGTGCGCAGTTCCTCGTATTCGTCGGTGTCGACGGGGTAGATGCCCGCGAAAACCATGGGCTTGACGTCCTCGAAGCCCTTCACTGCCTCAAGGCATGGGTGGTCGCGCAGGGTAACTGTATCGCCGACTTTGACCTCTTTCGCGTTCTTGATGCCGGAGATGATGTAGCCCACATCCCCCGTGCCCACTTGGGCCCGCGGGATGAGGTCCAAACCGAGCACGCCCACCTCATCCGCCACGTACTCCCGGTCCGTCGCGAAGAATTTGACCTTGTCGCCCTTTTTCAGCGTGCCGTTGAGGATGCGGTAGTAGGCGATGATGCCGCGGAAGGAGTTGAAGACGCTGTCGAAGACCATCGCTTGCAGCGGGGCACTCGGATCGCCTTTCGGGGGCTTGACCTTGTGCACAATGGCCTCGAGGATTTCGTGGACGCCCAGTCCTGTTTTGCCGCTGGCGGGGATGATGTCTTCTGCCTTGCAGCCGAGGAGGTCGATGATTTGGTCCCCCACCTCTTCCGGACTTGCAGACGGCAGGTCCATTTTGTTGAGCACGGGGATGATTTCCAAATCGTGCTCAAGGGCGAGGTATAGGTTCGAAATGGTCTGTGCCTCAATGCCTTGCGTAGCATCCACGATGAGCAAGGCGCCCTCACACGCGGCGATCGAGCGGGACACTTCGTAGCTGAAATCCACGTGGCCCGGGGTGTCGATCAGGTTGAAGACGTATTTCTTCCCGTCCTGGGCCGTATAGTTCATTTGGATGGCGTGGCTCTTGATGGTGATGCCGCGCTCCCGCTCGAGGTCCATGTCGTCGAGGGTCTGTTCCTGCAACTGGCGTTCGCTGATGGTGCCCGTCACCTGAAGGAGACGATCTGCCAACGTGCTTTTGCCGTGGTCGATGTGCGCGATGATGCAGAAATTCCGGATGTGTTCCATTGAAGCGGAGAGCGCACACGGCTCTGATAGGCAAAGGTACGGCCTGCCGCGTCCTGCGCGTGGCGTTGGATGCTGCAACTTTCCCTGTCGGAAGGCGGTTATAGGAGAAGCCTGCTATATTTACCCCCCCGAATCCGTCTTCATCTGATTCTCATGAACCAAACTGCCCTTCAGGTGTGGTGTGCTGTGGCAACGGGTTTCCTGTGCGCGACAGCACAATTAGCTTTAGGTCAATCAGTTCCGCAAGGAGTGGCTGTTGCGCCCCCCTTCGAGGCGAAAACGGTGGAAGCCATTTTCGACCGATACGGGTCGTTTGAAGGAGCCGTCGTGAATATGACCCGTGCGGAGTGGGACGTTTTTCGCACGTGGGAGGGGTACGATGAATCGCGGGTCAGGGAAGTCGCTCATGCTTTCAAAGTGCGGAAAGAAAAGGAGCGAGAAGAAGCTGGCCTGTCGGTGCGCAAGCTCATGCCGCCGGGTGGCTGTGATTGCTGGATAGAACCGGACAACTCGTACCAAACGATCACCACGTTTGACTGGGATTTTACAGGCGGAGCCGGGGTCAATGTGGACTGCTCGTTGGGCCCAATCTCGACGGGAGGATGGAACTTCAGCATGTACGGGCAGACATACAATCAATTCTATATCAACTCGAAAGGAACGGTGTCATTCGGGGACTATATCATTGATTGGACCCCGGAGGAGTTCCCGAACACAGTGGAGCAGACCGCTCAAATCGCGCTCTTCTGGGCGGATACGGATTTACGGAACAGTGGGCAAATCAAGTACAAAGTGACTCCGGAGGCGGTTTACGTCAACTTCATCGACGTAGGGTACTTCAGCAACCATTCGGATTTGCTCAACTCGTACCAACTGATTTTCACACCGAGCACCTCCGGGGGCGTGCTTCCGGCCGGTTACAATGCCCAAATGTGTTATCGCGACGTGAACTGGGCACATGGCGATGTGGGAGGTTCAGGAGGTTGCTGTGGGGCGACGCCGGCCACTGTAGGTGCGGATGCGGCGCCTACAACGGGAGCCCACATCCAGTACGGCCGGTTTAATCTGCTTGATGGGACCTACAATGGCCCATATGGAATTGCCGCAAACCAGCAAGATGGTGTCGATTGGCTCGATGGTAAGACCTTCAATTTGAATGTTGTTACTGCCACAACGAACATCCCGCCGTTGCCCACGGCCAGCGTGGCTTGCGATACAGTGTACTTATGTCAAGGGGGAACATGGGATTTGGATTTGGACTTCTTAGCTCCTGAGACCAACCAAACCATTGCGGTGACGTCGACGTCTGCACCCGGGTGGACATACACCGTCACGGGAGGAAATGCTCCCGGAATTTTGGGCAGTTTCGTTGCATCCTCGACGAACATCGGCACGCATACATTCACTGTTACGGCAACCGACAATGGGACGCCGGTAGGTGTGACTTCTTTTGAGGTAATTGTGACGGTTTTGCCCATCTCAATTCCGGATCTTGAAGTCTCGGGCAATTTCGCCATCTGTGCAGGGGGAAGCACAGTGTTGTCGGTCGGAAGTGGGTTTGACAGCTACGAATGGTCAAATGGCAATGTGGGGACGACGAATACGTACACCTTCGGTGGCGAGTTTTTCGTTTCGGGCTTCATTGCCCAATGTGAAGCAGTTGAGTTTTTCGAGGTAGATCAGTCACCTTATTTCCTTCCAGATGTTGACCTTGATCCTCCTGCAATCTGCCCGAATCAGTTCGCAACAGCGACGGTAGACGAAGTTGAGCAAGCAGGCTACGTCGCATACGATTGGGAAGGTAATTGGAACAATTTGGGAGGAACGGTTGTCTCGGGTGATGGCACACCTTCGGCACAATTGACAGCGGGAACATACAGATTGTTGGTGACGGATGACGGAGGCTGCCAAGGCCAGCGGGTGTTTACGATTGAGCCGATCGGGTCGTACATCCCAGAAGTCAGTTTTGAACCTTTCTGCGGTGGCATTCCGGACGAATTGGTGTTTGAAGGGGGATATTCGAGTCCAGCGGAGGGCACGTTGCTGTTCTTCCTCCAAAGCAATCAACCTGGGGGATGGAATGGCAGCTACTTGCTTGTCACAGTTACGGGACTCGATGGCACCGTAGATGAGATCCTGACAACGAACAATGGATTTGCGCAGTTCAATTTTCCCATCATTGCTGGAGAAACGATTGAAATCACCTTTGTACCATCCTCAGTTACAAATCCGGATTTCTTATCTGTGAATATGTACAACTGTGGCAACCAAAATCTCACGCAATTCAACGATCTCGTGCCGGGCTTGATTTTCAGCGGCCCCACGGGTTGCTTGTCACAACCAGCTTCCGGAACGTGGTCCGTTCTCAACGGGCCAGCGGGGTGGAGTTTTTCGAATACGGATGAATGGGATACCGTCTTCGAACCCGGCGGTTATGGGGTGACGACCATCAACTTCAACGACGACGTTTGCAACGTGGATTATAGTTACGAAATCGTCATCACGGAACCCCCGACGCTATCGTTAAACGACCCTCCAGCTATCTTGTGCAACGGGGCACCTTTTGCAGCAATTGCAACGGTTACGGACGCAGGGGGGACAGCAACTATCAATTGGCCTGCCCCAGGTGTGGATGATGTGTTGACGAATGTTTTCAGTTGGGCGAATCCGACGACTACAACGCTGACAGTTACGGTGACAAACGAGTGCGGCACGGCGTCGGATGCAGTCACGATTTTGGCCCAAAACACGCCTGTGGCAAACATTGACGACGAGAGCCTTTGCGAAGGCGGTACGGTGGTTCTTGATCCGGTTTCCCCTGATCCGCCAGGCCTTACGTATGCGTGGCAGGTCGATGGCGCGGGCACTGGGGTCATCACCCCGACCTACACGGCGACGGAATCTGGCAACTACTGCGTCACGGTGTCGAACCTCTGCGGAAACGACACGGATTGTGCAGTGCTCGTCATTGTGGAAGAGATTCCCGTGCCGCTTGAGGCCTTGACCATCGACTGCCAAGGCGATGGGGAGGCGGTAGTGATTCCCGACGTGCCGCCGGGGTACGCGGTGGTTTGGCCGGACGGAAGCGTGGGTCCGACGTGGACGGTGGCCGATGGTGCAACCTATGACGGAACGGAAATCTGCATGACCTATACGGATCCGTCCGGTTGTGCGACAAACACGGCGTGCACCTACTTGTACATCGGGGTTCCTCCGACGGTGAACCCGTATCCTGTGCTGAATGCGCCGCTTACCCTGTGCCCGGAAGTGGTGTACGATTTCGATTTGAACGCCACCATGGCAGGGGAATTCACGTGGTACCTCGAATGCAATGGGGAGAATATCTACTTCGAGGACCCCGATGAGGCGGTGAGTGTGGTGAGTGCCATTTTCCCGATGGAGTGCTGGGGCCAGCAAGTGACCCTGACAGGGCTTGCCATCAACCCGTGCGCTACGGCGGGCATACCGGGGTCGTGGGACGTGGTCATGGATGCGTGTGCCCTCACAATCCCGAACGTCTTCACTCCGGGGAACGGCGACGACCAGAACCCCAGCTTCCAAATCGACGGGCTGAACGTGTACGACGATGTGCTCTTGCAGATCTTCAACCGCTGGGGCCAAATGATTTACGAGAACTACGACTACCGCAGCGGAGACTGGCTGGCGGACGGTGTGGAAGACGGCACCTACTGGTACGTCTTGTTGCTCCCGAACGGCATCGATCACAGCGGGCACCTGACGATCATTCGTTAACGAAGGCTGGGGGCTGTGGCGAAGGCAAAGCGGAGGTTCGTCTGCACGGCGTGCGGACATGCGGCGGCGCAGTGGGTCGGAAAATGTCCGGCCTGCAAGGCGTGGAATTCCCTGGAAGAGGAGGTGGTAGCAGCGGATTTGCCAGCGGTGCATGCGCGGAGGACGGCTGGTACCTCGGCGACCCTGATGCCGCTGCGGGAAGTGGACGCTTTGAAAGTCAGGCGTTTGCCCAGCGGCGACGACGAGTTTGACCGGGTCCTCGGGGGCGGTATGGTCCCTGGCGGCGTGGTGCTCCTCGGAGGCGAGCCGGGCATCGGAAAGTCCACCCTCATGCTCCAAGTGGCCATGGCGGTCGGTGCGACCGGGGGCCGCGTGGTCTACGTTGCCGGCGAAGAGAGTCCAGAGCAGGTGAAATTGCGCGCGGAGCGGTTGGGCGAAGTGGCGGCTGAGGTGCTGATCCTCCCCGAGACAGATGCGGCGGCGGTCCTTGACCAATTGCGCATCGCGGAGCCAGCGCTCGTGCTCGTGGACTCGGTCCAGACCCTGTTCCTCGCCGACGTGGAATCCGCTCCCGGCAGTGTGTCCCAGATTCGGGAAACGTCCGCAGCGCTGACGCGCTGGGCCAAACAAACCGCCACCCCCTTGGTCTTCATCGGCCACATCACGAAAGAAGGCTCCATCGCCGGCCCGAAGGTCCTTGAACACCTGGTCGACGTGGTCCTCACCTTCGAGGGCGAGCGCAACCACGCCTACCGGATGCTGCGGGCGGCAAAGAACCGGTTCGGAACCACTTCAGAATTAGGACTTTACGAAATGCAGGGGACGGGGCTGGTCGCGGTCGACACCCCCTCCGACGTGTTGTTGTCCGATGGAGGGCGCGACGCAGCGAGTGGGACAGCCGTTGCCGTTGCGGTCGAAGGCGCGCGGCCTTTCCTGGTGGAGGTGCAGGCGCTCGTGAGTTCAGCGGTGTACGGTACGCCGCAGCGCTCCTGCACGGGCTTCGATGTGCGCCGCCTCAACATGCTGCTCGCAGTGCTTGAGAAGCGGTGCGGATTCAAGCTCGCCACGCGGGATGTCTTCCTGAACATCGCCGGGGGCCTGCGCATCGCCGATCCTGCGCTCGACCTCGCTGTGGTGGCGGCGGTGCTGAGTTCATCGCTCGATGTGGCGCTGCCTCCGGGACTCGCGTTTGCCGGGGAAGTGGGGCTGTCGGGCGAGATTCGGCCGGTAGCGCGCTGGGCGCAGCGGTGGGGCGAGGCCAGCCGCATGGGGCTGGAGCGGCTCATCGTCTCCGGGCACACCCGGGATGCGGCCGATGTAGCGGGCATCGAACGGGTGATGCGGGTGGCTGAGCTGCACCGGCACCTGTTTTGACGAGATTATTCGTGTTTTCGTCTTACTTTCAGGCATGACTTTGTCTGAACGATTTAGCAGGCTGCTTGCGGCGGGATGGGGAGTGTTTGCCGTGGCTGCGGCCACGGCCCAAACGCTCGCACCGCGTACGGCCCTCGTGGCTCCACCCGATCTGTGGGTGCGCGCGGACATCGACCGGGCTTACGGCGATCCGCTCGTCTTCTCTACGTGCCCCGAGCCCCTCGACGTGGCAGAGCAACGCACCACCTTACCGGCGGACGCGGCGGGAGCCGTCACCGTGGTTCGGAGGTTTACAACCGTCTGCCCGTGCACCCACCTCGAAGTGTCCGCCGAGCAATCCATCCGCATCCTCCCGGCCACGCCGCTTCCGGGTGCCCTTGCCCCGACGGGCTGTGCTCCGGTGTTTTCGGTGACGCCGGGGTCGACGACGCTTCCGTTCGGTGCATCCCGCATCCAGGCCTCGGCTGGGGCAGCAACGGTCCGCGAGGAGGTGCACGTGCTGTGGCGCGATGCGTGTGGGCAGGGGAAGGACTGGGTGGTTTGGGAAGCGGTGGGGGCGTGTGGGGACCGGGCGCGGCATGCCTTCGCAGTCGAAACGGTGGTCGCCCCAGTGCCGTCGTCAGCGCTATCTGCTGCGTCTGCACCGCAGGTGACGTCCGTGGATGTGGATGATTTCGATCCGGCCGCGTGGGGTGTCGGTCCGCTGCCCGTGGAGGGGCAGCGGGTTTGGAACGGGCTGCAGCCCGTGCACATCTACCGCACTTGGACGGGAGCCACCGCTTCCGGAGGCACATTCGCCCGGGTAGAAGTCGGCTGCGGCGCGGGCCGCATCCTCGGTTCAGAGGCGGTCGAAGTGACGGGCAACCGGCCCCCGCGGCTGCGGTTCGTCCCCGAAGTCACCGTCGCCTGCGGCACGTCCCCTGAAGATCTGCCCACGGTCCGGGCCCGCGACCGCCGCATGGGCAGCTTCGCGCCCGGCCCCGACATCGTGGACCTCCCGGTCGAGGAAAGCTTCGACACCCTCCCCGGCCCGTGCGCCGGGCGGTTCACCGTCCTGCGGCACCTGCGCGCAGTGGATGACGCCGGCGCGGAAGTGACGGGAACCCAAACCCTGCACGTCGAAGACACCACGCCCCCCACCTTCTACGCCAGCCCCGCGGAGCTCGTCGTGACCGGAACGGCGTGGCCTCCCGACGCGCCGACGGCCTCGGCACAGGATGCTTGTTCCGGTCCGGTGGAACTCGTCCAAGCCGACAGCACGGACTGCGCGACCGGCCGGATCCACCGCATCACGACGGCCCGGGACGGCTGCGGCAACGCGGCCACCCTGCGCCAAACCCTCATCCCCGCCTCGACCGTCCCTTCGCCGGTTCTCGCGGTCGGATGCGCGGACCCGCTCGCCCTCAACTTCACCGGCGAGGCCTGCTTCGAAACGGCGCATTGCCTGTACGCGGATGCCCCGCATTGCGTCGGCGACCTCGACGGCAACGGCGTCATTTCCACCGGAGACCTGCTCGTCTTGCTGGGCATCTTCGGCACCCTGTGCCCGGCGCCTTAACGCGTTCCCCCGACCACGACGACGATTTCGCCCCGCGGTTCCACGGCCTCAAAATGCGCGCACAACGCGTTGAGCGGACCGCGCAGCACTTCTTCGTGCAGCTTTGTCAACTCTCGGCAAACGGCGGCCGGGCGCTCTGGTCCACACGCTTCCGCGAGTTCTGCGAGCAGCTTGCGCAGCCGATGGGGGCTTTCGTACAGCACCGAGGTCCGCTCCTCTTCTGCCACTTCCCGGATGCGCGTGGCACGTCCCTTCTTGTGGGGCAGAAAGCCTTCGAATACGAACCGGTCGCACGGCAGTCCGGAGGCCACCAGGGCCGGCACAAAGGCGGTAGCCCCCGGCAAGCACAGCGCATCGAGCCCCGCATCTAACACCTTTCGTACCAGCAAGTAACCCGGATCTGAAATGCCTGGCGTTCCGGCATCGCTGCACAAAGCCATGCGCTTTCCGGCCTGCATTTCCGCCACAAGTGCGTCGGCCGCGCGGTGCTCGTTGTGCGCGTGAAAGGCCCGCAGTGGGGTGTCGATGCCGAGGTGGCGCAGCAGAAAGCCTGTGGTGCGCGTGTCTTCTGCCAAAACCACATCGGCCAGCCGCAGGATCTCTACCGCACGGGCGGTGATGTCGCCGAGGTGCCCGATGGGTGTGGGCACCAGCACGAGGGAACGACCCGCAAAGGCATCCATATCAGCCGCGTACCCGGTCCATCCATTCTAAAAAACGCACGGGCAGCCCTTGGGCATCTTCCCAATTCACAGGACAACTGGATTTCAACCAATTGTGGGCCTCCTGCCGGTCGGCCAAACCGTCCAGCACCGCGCAGGCTTCCCGCAGGGCTTCAACATTTCCTCCGAACAGGGCTCCCGCGTAGCGGATGCGGTCGTTGAGGCCGAGGAGGGGGAAGAGGGGTTGGGGCGCGGCTTCGCCGCGAAGGGTTGAGGATTGAGGCGCGGCTTCGCCGCGAAGGGCTGAGGATTGAGGGTTGAGGGGCGGCTGCGCCGCGGAGGGATGAGACGCGGCTTCGCCGCGAAGAGCTGAGGGCTGAGGCGCGGCTTCGCCGCGAAGGGTTGAGGATTGAGGGTTGAGAATGG
>CAMCYM010000001.1 GCA_945883885.1 Chryseobacterium gleum | reverse complement strand
CACCCCTGCGCCGTCAGCGGCACATGCAGCCCGTTCCGTGTGACCAGAATACGCTCCGTCGCGTCCGCCGTCATATGCCCTATCACACTGAGCTTCGGGTGATTCCGCACCTTCGGATAGTCCTCTTGCGCGACCGTAAACAGCAGTTCGTAATCCTCCCCGCCGCTCAGCATGCACACCGTCGGATCGAGGTCGAACACGCGCGCCGTCTCGTACGTGAGCGGATCGAAGGGCAGTTTGTCCTCGTAGATGTGCACTCCACAGCCGCTGGCTGTGGCCAAATGCAAGGCCTCAGAGGCCAACCCATCCGATACGTCGATCATCGACGTCGGCCGGCAACCCAGTTCTGCCAGTTCGCGCACAACGTCGACCCGGGCTTCTGGCTTCAGTTGGCGCTCAAGAAGGAGGGCGTGCGCCTCGAGATCTGGTTGCACCGCAGGCGCCTCGAGAAACACCGATTTCTCCCGTTCGAGCACCTGCAAGCCCATGTAGGCCCCCCCCAAATCGCCCGATACCACCAGCAAATCGTTCGCCCGTGCACCCGACCGCGTCACCAGCGCATCCCGATCGCCCAGCCCGATGGCCGTGATGCTCAGCACGAATCCCGCCTTGCTCGACGTCGTGTCGCCCCCCACAAGATCCACCCCGTAGACTTCGCACGCCCGACGGATTCCGCTGTACAGCTCGTCCACCGCTTCGACCGGAAACCGGTTCGACAGCGCCATCGATACCAGCACCTGCGTAGGCAGCGCATTCATGGCGCAGATGTCTGACAGGTTGACCACCACCGCCTTGTACCCCAAATGCTTCAGCGGCACATAGGACAAGTCGAAATGGACCCCTTCGCACAGCATGTCCGTGCTGACCACGACGCGCTTGTTGCCCGCATCGATCACGGCCCCGTCGTCGCCGACACCCAGCAACGTGGACGGTTGGCGGCGCGGCATATCCGCCGTCACCCGCCGGATTAGCCCGAATTCTCCGAGCTCCTGGATTTCCGTTCGGCCCATGCCCCGAAGGTAGGGGGCTATTCCATATCGACCCGCCGCCGACGCAGCGAAAGCACATCGAGCACCTCATCCACATCTTCCACCACGGCTACCACCTGTGCAAGGCGTGTAAACCCGAGCGGATTCGCCCATCCCGTATCCAATCCGATGGCGCGTACTTCTGGATACTGCGCGAGCAGTGCGGGACTGTCTGCCACCATCCAAGCCGCCGCCGGATCCACCTCAAGTGTTTGACACGCTGCGTACAAAGGCCCCGCGCCCAGCGGACCATCCACAGCATCCGAGATCGACACAAGCGGCACCGAAAGCCCATGCAGGCCGCACAATTCCAGCGCCGTCCCCCGGTCGAGGTACGTCATCGCAGCCACCGGGATGTCCTGTTCCAGCAAAGCCCGCACCGTCCGTTCCCAGCCGGGTGTCAAATGCCGCCCACTTCCATGGCGGAACAGCCGGATGCATTCCTTGCGGAACGCCGCACACACGTGCGCCACTTCCTCCGGTGCTGCCGTACGCGCGGACCGGTGGGACGCAAACACCGCAAGGGCGCCTGCGGCATCGCACATCCCGAGGATATCGTCCGCCGATTCTTCATCTATTTGCAGCCCTGCTGCACGGAACGCAGCAGCCCACGCGCGACCCATCGCCTCGGAACCGCCTAAAACGGCCCCGACGAGGTCAAACACGACGACGGAGGGAATGGGTACAGCGTGCAAGGTGCCGAAATCTCCGGCCCGTGCATGAATTCGTCGTTACCGACGTGTCAATTCATCGAAGGCGGCGCCTCACCGACGCGCACCACCGTGCCTTCAAAATGCAGGTCTAACCCTGCGAAGGGATGGTTGAAGTCCACGACCACGGTGTTCAAGCGCACCTCGGTCACGATGCCGAGCACTTCTTCGCCGTCTTCCGTTTCCATCGGGACCACTTCGCCCTCGGCGAAGATGGATTCGTCGAGCTCACCGTCGACGAGGAAGGCGGATTTGGGCAGCTCCACGAACGCCTCTTCCTCTTCAGGACCGTAGGCCTCGTCCACGCCGAGCCGGAAGGTGAACGTGTCGCCCTGCTTCAACCCGCGCATAATTGCTTCAAAGGCAGGCAGCACTTCGTCGTTGCCGACGATGAATCCGAACGGATCGTCCGCGCCGCAGACTTCGAGTTCTTCTCCTTGGGGGCCCTCCTCGCGGAGGATGTAGGTGACTTCGACGTATTGGCCGTCGGCGATGGGCATGTCGTTCATGGCGCGAAAATAGTCCACAACGCTTTACCGCGGGCGCTGCATGCTGAGGACGAATCCTTTGCCGGCGAGGTAGGCGCGGCGTCCGTCCGTGCTGAAATCGACCGTGAAGGCGCCGGGGACCGGGGCTTCCACCGGTTCCCACGTGGTGCCGGCGTCGGCCGATCGCGTGATTGCTCGGGCAGAAACGGACCAAACTTCCGGCCCGGTCGTGCCCGGCACCGCCCGCACCCCGTCCCGGTACCCCGGTCCCTCCCCCGGAGTCAGGACGGCCCAGGTGCGGCCGCCGTCCCACGTCACCACCTTGCTGGCCGTCGCATCGTCCGGATGCTCCCAGTCGCCGCCCACTCCGATGCCCCGCCCGTCGCCGAAGAACTCCAGCGCGAACAGTCCTTGCATCGGAGCCGCCGCTGCGATGGGGGTAGGGACCACCTCCCAGGAACGCCCCCGGTCGCCCGAGATCCAAACCCGCGCCGTAGAAGCGCACCACACCGAATCTCCGTGCACCGCGATGTTGCCGTTGCTGGCTGCAAAGGCCGCTTCGCCTGGGAGCGCCGGCGGCAACGCCGTGCAGGGCACCTTCGTCCACGTCGCACCCCCATCTTCCGTGCGCAGGACCGACATGCATCCGCCGACCGGGTCGCCCCATGCCAGCCCTACACGGTCGTCAAGAAACCGCATCGCATCGTAGAACACCCCGTCCGCATCCTCGCGGTACACCACCGTCCAGTTCGCTCCCCGATCCACCGACCGGAACAAGCGCGCCGGCTGACCGACTGCGAGGAGGTGGGTCGCAGCAGAGGTGACCGCGAGGGAACGAAACTCCGGACGCGTGCCATCTTCGGCCTTCAAGCTGTCCACATGCCAGGTCCGCCCGGCATCCTGCGTCCACCCGTAGACCCCCTGAGACCCTGCAAACCAAGCTTCCCGGTCACCCACCGCTTGCAATGCCCGTACAGATGCATTCCCCGTCCAAGGGCGCGGCGCACAGCCTGCGACGCAGCAGGCCGCCACGAGCATCCAAACCTTCATGGGTTCAAGCGCAGCGATCGGACAACGGCTTCGGTCATGCGCACATATTCCCGCTTGTCGAAAAACGGCGCGTAGGCATAGCCCTCGACCGTCACCAGCCGTGCCCGCAGCGAATCGTACACCGTCAGGCTGCAGAACGGTCCGCCCATGTAGTCGTTCTCCATGCGCCACAGTCCGCGGATTTCCGCCGCATACTGGCCGTTGAAAGACAGTTCTTCAAGGCGCGGAACCGACCGCATTTCCGTCGTCATGTACGAGCCGTCCGTCGGGCCCGGTACCCATTGCCGCAGCAAGGAATCCCGCATGTTCAGGCGATGCGGGAGCAGGAATTGCTGGTCCGAAGTGTACGGCTCGGTGTACATGAACCAGCCCTGCTGCACGTCGTGGTTGTCGCCGCCTTTCAGCCGGGTCATTTGGCGGTCGACCCAAACAAAGTCCTTCCCCGTCTTCACCACGCGGCTGTCCCGCGGCAACGTGACCTCCACATCCAGCAAATCCTTGATTTCCCGCTTCGCCACTTCGTTTTCGTCGAGGGCAATCAACTTCCTGTACCGCTCCACTTCTTCCGCCGAAAACACGCTAAACAACTCCGCTCGTCGGGCCAACAACGCCGCTGCGAGCGCATCTTCGGAGCGCGCCTTCGCATGCACATAGAGCTGTCCGTTTGCGTACTTGTCCCGGTACATGGCCACCGACGGCGTTTGGGTGTCGATGCGGTCTCCGATGTCGACCACGAGCACGTTGCGGTGCGGCTTCCAGAACCGGTCAAACGCCTCGCGGTCCAAATGGTGCAGGTCAAAAGACGGCTCAAGCTGCGGCAACAGAGGGAAGGGGTCTTCGAAGATCTCGCGGATGCGTTTGCCGACAGGTCCGTACCACTCTGTATCGCTGCACACCACCACCAACTCCCCCGAAGGGCCCACTTTTCCAGGAAGGGCCACGCCCTTCCCTGACCCCTCATCGCACCCAGTCAGAACCAGCAGCAGACAAGCTGCACACCATCCGGCGATGCGGTCAATTCCCGCGGGCCACATGGATGGTCAGCTTTTGGCCCGGTCGGATCGTCGTGCCTTTCAAGCCGTTCCATTTCGTCAGCTGCGCCACCGTCACACCGTGCTTGCGGGCAATGCTGCCTAACATGTCACCGGGTTTCACCTTGTACACGATGGGAGCCTGCTTCTTCGCCACCGGAGGAGCCGGTGTGGCCACCGGTGCCGCTTCTGCGACGGCTTCCGCCTCCTGAACGGCCGTTGCCCAGTCGGCCTCGAGGGCGATGTAGCGCGGCACAAGTGCCAGTGGCAACCGAACCGGCCATGCCTGGCCGCTGGCCGGCACCACCCCGAGGCGGTACATCGGGTTCAGCGCTAAAATCTCTTCTTCCGGCATGCCGATGCCGCGAGCCACCTTCTTCAAATCCACCTGGTTCCCGACATGCACGGTGTCGATCAAGGCATGTGCAAGCGCCGGCTTCGACGGTGCAATCCCGTGCGCCTCAAACGATTCCATCATGTAAACCACGGCAAGGAACGCCGGTACATACCCCTGCGTTTCGGTGGGCAAGAACGGCCGAATGGACCAGTAGCTGCCCCTGCCTCCGTGGCGGCGAATCGCCTTGTTGACGTTGCCCGGTCCCGCATTGTATGCTGCGAGAGCCAAATGCCAATCGCCGTACATCTCGAACAGCTGCTTCAGGTAGCGGCAAGCGGCGTCGGTACTGGCCTCCGGATCGCGGCGCTCATCGATGTAGCTGTCGATCCGCAAGCCTTGCAACCGCGCTGTGCCGTACATGAATTGCCAGAGACCCTGCGCGCCCGCTGGCGAAACCGCATTCGGATTCAACGCACTCTCTACGATGGGCAGGTACTTCAACTCCAGCGGTAGACCGTGACGATCCAGGGCCTCCTCGAACAGCGGGAAATACTGCGCAGACCGCCCTGTCATTTCCGCGATGTGGCGGCGGCGGCGCTCTGCGAAGTAGGCGATGCGGCTATGCACCACCGGGTTCCATGTCATTTCCATGGGCGAGCGTGCATCGAGCTCTGCCATCCGCCGGCGCACCGCGGACTCGTCGACCGGGGGGATTTCCCCGGGGGAGAGGTCGCGGATGTTCCACACCGAAGAATCAACCCGATCGGCCTCTGCCACCCAAGTCAACCACGCTGCGTCCCACGGAAGCACCAGCGAATCTGCAGTTGCACTTGAATCTGCCGGAGCTGCTGCCCGGAGACCCCCTGCCCATGCGACGGCTGCCGCCACGAAGAACGCTGCCTTCCTCATTCCGACTTCGATTCGTTATCCCGAGCACCCTTCGAACCGCCGGTTTCCCCGTTCGAAGCGTTTTTGAATTCCTTCACCCCTTGGCCCAAACCCCGCATCAATTCAGGGATTTTGCGACCGCCGAACAGGAGCAGTACCACGAATGCGATGACCAGAATTTCCGTGAGTCCGAACTTGCCCATGGCGGAAAAAATTTGGCGCAAGGTGCGACGAAAGTGCGTTCCGCGGACACGCTTGCGCGGCCCACTCCGGAAGATTCAAGCGTAATGCATTACTATTCAACGCAATGCGCCATTGTGAAAAAAGTGTGAAAAAATCAGGCCAAACGCACGTTGTCGATCAACCGCACGCCGTCCACCACCACCGCAGCCACCGCATACACCGCGCCTCCGGCGTGTGCTTCGGCGGGCAAAAAGGTCTCCGGATGCACGGCTTCAAAGTACTCGCAAGCCAGGCCGTCCGTACGCTTCAACCTTGCCCGCGCCGCGTCAAGAGCCGTTCGAAGGTCCATCCCCGCCTGCACGTTCGCCGCGCACTGGGACAACGCAGCGGGCAACTGCAACGCAATCCGACGTGGGTCCGGCCGCAGCCGAGCGTTGCGGGAACTCATGGCCAACCCATCCGGATCCCGTGCTGTCGGGCACACCACGAGCTGCAACTCCGGGAAAGCGGTCTTCGCCCAAGCCCGCAACACCGCAACCTGCTGCAAGTCCTTCTCTCCTAAGTACAAGACATCCGGTCGGACGGCTTCGAGCAAACGTCCCACCACCGCCACCACTCCATCGAAGTGGCCCGGCCGGTGCGCTGCCTCCAGCACGGCGGTGCACGCGCCCAAGTCCACGCGCGGACAGTCCAAAGACGCGCCATAGAGATCCACCACCTCTGGCAGCCACAGCACATCTACCCCTGCGGATTCCACAAGTGCTGCGTCCGCGTCCGGCGTCCGCGGGTACTTCCGAAGGTCTTCGGGATCGTTGAACTGCGTCGGGTTGACGAAAATGCTCACCACCACACCCGGACAGGCCTCCCGAGCTTTGTGCATCAGCGAAATATGCCCAGCGTGCAGCGCCCCCATGGTCGGAACGAATCCCAGCGGACGCCCACCCCCTTCGACGGGAAACTTTTCGACCAATAAATTATATAAATCGCTCTTTCCCTTGACTTTCTCCATGAAATGCCTGTAATTAGGGGTTTTTGCGGGGGGTCCGACTTGGAACTTTGCGCCAAATTCCGTACTTTTGCTGTGTTTTCGCACGTTCGGTAACGCAGCGGTCATGAGCAAAGTAAGGATTCTGTACGTCTCTCAGCACATCGTCCCCTTTCTCCCGGCTACGCACATGAGCAGTGTGAGCCGGAATCTGCCACAGGGGGTCCATGAAAAGGGACGTGAGATCCGGGTGTTCACTCCCCGCTTCGGGAAAATCAACGAACGACGCCACCAGCTCCACGAAGTCATCCGGTTGTCCGGCATGAACCTCTCGGTGGATGACACGGACCATCCTCTGATCATCAAGGTCGCCTCGATTCCGACGGCACGGATCCAGGTATACTTTATCGACAACGAGGCGTACTTCAAGCGCAAAGCTGTTTTTGAGGACACAGACGGATCGTTCTTCCCGGACAACGACGAACGCGCCATTTTCTTTGTGCGCGGTGTACTGGAAACCGTCAAGAAACTCGGCTGGGCACCGGACATCATCCACTGCAACGGTTGGATGACCCAGCTTTTGCCCGTGTACCTGAAGGACCTCTACCGCAAGGACCCCTATTTCGCAGACAGCAAGGTGGTGTGCAGCTTGTACGATGAAGGCTTCGACGGCGCCTTGAATGCGCGCCTCGCTGAAAAGATGGTCATGGACGGCATTGCGCCGGAACACGTTTCTGTCCTTGCACAGCCCACGTTCGAGGCCTTGAATGCTTTGGCCATCCAGCATGCAGACGGCATCGTGGTGGGCTCCGAGAATCTGAGTGCAGAAACCCAGGCACACATCGCGGCAGCCACCGTGCCGGTCTTGAAGTTCCCCGGCGAGGAGGGCTATGTGGGCGAAATCAACGCCTACTACGAACAGATTCTCGAGGGAAAAGCTGAGACTGTCGCGGAATAACGGAACTTCGCGGCATGCTGAAGGCCTCCGTCCGCCTCCGCGCGGCAGTCTGGTTGTGTGTGGGAGGCGCGGCCTTTCTGGCCCACGGGTGCAAGAAACCTGAGACCGATCTAGGCCGCGACCTCCAAACGGAGGGCGACCTGTTAGCGCTCTACACCACGGATACCGTCACGGTGGAGTTGTCCACCGTGCGCGAGGACAGTTTGGCCACTGGCAACCTCAGTTCCTCCGTCCTCGGTCAGATGCAGCTGCCAGGAACCGGCTGGCATACAGCGTCTTTCGCGTGTCAACTTCGGCTGTCTGCCCCCGATGTGGACTTCGGCGAGGGCGCTGTCGCGGATAGCATCTACCTGCGGTTCCGGTACACAGGAGCGACGTTTGGCCGGCAACGGAACATGCGTTTCCTCGTGCAGGAACTTGCTGAACCGGTCCGCATCGACTCCACGTACTATTCGAACCGCATCTTCGACACGGCAGGCGACAACCTCGTGCATGCGGACCAACTCGCAGTCCGCTTCGACCCCGAAGCATCCTTCGTCAGCGGAGACGACACCCTGACCGGAGAGCTGCGCATCCGCCTCGACCACGAACTTGCCGTCCGGCTGATGGACGCAGCTGCAGACGGCGTCTTCGGTTCGAACGACGCCTGGCTGGAGTACTTCCACGGCCTCCTCGTCACGCCCGAAGTCGGATCGGAAGGGGCTGCAGCGTTCGACCTCACCGGCGGGCTGAGCGGCATGCGCTTGCATTACCACAACGCGGAAGACACCCTGGTCTACGATTTCGTGCTCAACGCACTGAGCGGTCGCGCGAACCTGTTTCGGCATGCGTGGTCGGGGGAGCTCACAGGGTTGAATGCCCCGGAGGATCCGGAAATCGCCGGAGACGGTTGGGTCATTTCCGGTGCAGGTGCGAAACTGCGCATCCGATTCCCCCACCTCGAAGCATTCAATGCATTCGAAGGGCGCGCCATCAACCGCGCGGAACTTTGGCTGCCGCTGGACTCGAGCGCCATCGACCCGCGTTTTCCGGCCCCCGATCAGCTGTTCATGCTGATGGAAGATGCCGACGGATTGCCCATCTCCACCCCGGACCAAAACGCGCCCGGCATCACGATCAACGGCAACCTCGACCCTGCGACGGGCTACTACCGCTTCAACCTCACTTCCACCGTGCAGCAGTGGATCAACGGAACACTGGGAACAGCGCGACTGCATGCCGTGGCCTCCCGTGCCGGAATCGGATTGCAAGGGGTGAAAATCCTCGGGCCCGGAAACGGAACCGAGGAAAGGCGAACGAAACTCGTGCTGACCTATTCGCATTGAATTCATCCCGCTAACTTTCGGCGCATGTGCGGCATCGTAGCGTATTTGGGCGATAAGCCCGCCTACCCCATCCTGATCGGGGGATTGCAACGGCTCGAGTACCGGGGCTACGACAGCGCCGGCATCGCCACGCTCGAGCCGGACTCCGCCTTGCGCATCGAGAAGAAGAAGGGCAAGGTGGCCGATTTGGTCCACCACATCGACGGCCGCATCCCCACAGGAACGGTCGGTATCGGGCACACCCGCTGGGCCACGCACGGACCGCCGAACGATGTGAACGCGCACCCGCACGCCTGCGGAACCGGACGCATCGCCGTGATTCACAACGGCATCATCGAGAACTACGCAACGCTCAAGGAAGGTCTGCGCCAGCGTGGACACCGCTTCCTCAGCGAGACGGACACGGAAGTGCTGGCCCACCTGATCGAGGAAGTGCAGGACACGACCGGCGCTCCCATCTTCGACGCGGTGCGCATCGCCCTCGGCGAAGTCCAAGGCGCCTACGCCATCGCAGTCCTGGACCGCACCCAGCCAGACGTGCTCATCGCGGCCCGCAAATCCAGCCCCCTGGTCATCGGAGTAGGCCCGGACAACGACTACTACGTCGCCTCGGACGCCACGCCCATCGTGACCTACACGCCGAACGTCATCTACCTCGAGGACGAGGAGATTGCCCGCATCCACCGCACGGAGGGACTGCTCATCCGCACCATCGCAAACGACGCGGTGACTCCGGAAATCCATGCCCTCGAGATGCAGCTGGAGGCGCTGGAGAAGGGCGGTTTTGAGCACTTCATGCTCAAAGAAATCTTCGAACAACCCCGGTCCATCACGGACAGCATCCGGGGCCGCCTCAGCTTGCAACGCGGAGAGATCAAAATGGCCGGCATCGACGACCACTGGGAACGCTGGGCGGCGGCCGAGCGGATCATCATCCTGGGCTGTGGAACGAGTTGGCACGCGGGCCTTGTGGCAGAATACCTCCTCGAAGAGTTCACGCGCATCCCGGTGGAAGTCGAGTATGCCAGTGAATTCCGCTACCGCAACCCCATCGTACGGCCGACCGACGTGATCATCGCGATTTCACAAAGCGGCGAAACGGCTGATACCCTCGCCGCGCTGCGGCTTGCCAAATCCCAAGGCGCCCACGTCTTCGGAGTCTGCAACGTCGTGGGATCGAGCATCGCCCGCGAAACGCACAGCGGCAGCTACACCCACGCCGGCCCGGAAATCGGCGTGGCCTCGACGAAGGCCTTCACCGCCCAAGTCGCGGTCTTGACCCTCATCGCCCTGCACCTCGGACGCCGACTGGGCACGCTCCCCTCAGAACGCTACTTCCGCCTGCTCGCAGAGCTGTCCGGCATCCCGGACAAGGTGCAGCGCATCCTCGAACAAGACCTGCGCATCCAAGCCATCTCCGAGGAGTTCCACAAGGCCACGAATGCACTGTACCTCGGCCGCGGATACAACTTCCCCGTCGCGCTCGAAGGCGCTCTCAAGCTCAAGGAAATCAGCTACATCCACGCCGAGGGCTATCCAGCAGCAGAGATGAAACACGGCCCCATTGCGCTCATCGACAGCGAGATGCCGGTGGTGTTCATCGCCACGGCGGACGAGGTGTACGACAAGGTCGTCTCGAACATCCAAGAAGTGCGCGCCCGCGGCGGACGGCTCATTTCCGTCATCACGGAAGGCGACCGCACGGTCCCCGGCCTCTCTGACCACGTCATCGAGATTCCACGGTGCGACGATGCCCTCGCGCCCCTGCTCACCTGCATCCCGCTCCAACTCCTGAGCTACCACATCGCCGTCATGCGCGGCTGCAACGTGGATCAGCCCCGGAACCTCGCGAAGAGTGTGACGGTGGAGTGATTGGCCATCAGCCTATTAACAGGTTATCAACAATTCGTCCGCGGATAAGTCTGCGCGACGTGCCGGGAGGTCGGGGACATTTTCCCGTACTTGGCGGTTCGGAATCTGAAACCACAACCTTTTTCTCCATGAAAAAACTTGTTTTCGCACTGGCGCTTGTGTCGCTGGTCTCTTTCGGCGCTCAGGCGCAGAAGCAAATGGGCGATGAGCACAACATCGAACTCGGCTTCACCCCGCTCGGAACAGGCGTCATCGACGGTACGGTCATCAAGTACCGGAACTTCCTCGAGGACAACCGCGCCTTCCGCGTGTCCCTCATGTTGGACAACAACACCGATGTGTATGTGACCACGCAAGAAGGCGACTTGTCGGCGACGGATCCCGTGAGCCCGCAGTTGCACGACACGGAAAAGTCTTCCATGTTCGGTCTGGCAGTGGGTTATGAAATGCACTGGGACGGACAGGACCGCCTTTCGCCCTACTGGGGTGTTGAGGCGTTCTTCATGACCGGAAAGAACAGCTACGAGACCGAATACTGGGGGGCGAATGACATCGACAACGTCGGTCAGCTCGAGAAGAATGTCACGTGGACGGCAACCGAATCGCAAGGTTCGAACACCTTCGGCTTGAAGGTCGTCACCGGTGTGGACTTCTACTTCACCGATGCCATGTACATGGGTGTGGAAGCGGGCCTGGGCTTCGCAAAAACGAACGTCACGGACTTCACCATCGAAGTGAGCGACCTCGTCGCTTGGAACCTCGAGAACGGCGCAGCACCGGACGCAGACGCTCCGGTGGCCATCGTGGGTGATTACGACACTGGCCACCTCAGCAACACCCAGCTGGGCAACGTCTTCCAGTCGACCCTCCGGATCGGCTACCTGTTCAACTGATTTGCGGCTTCGGCTGCACAGAAAGGGCTGCCCTGCGGGGCGGCCCTTTTTTGTGCACCAAACTGGGGAAGGGGAGGCGAACTTGGCGCCATGGAAATCGAGTTTACCCTGCACGGCCAACGGTTTCAGGCCGATGCCTCACGGCCCATCGAACTTGGCGTGCCGGTGCAGGCCGACGGCGGGGCGCGGGCGTGGTACGTGGGGCCGCCGCGGTTCGAGCCGGTGCGGATGGGGGATTGGGTCGGGTCGGTGGCGGAGGGCGGGAACGTCAACTTCCGAGATGTCTACTTCAATCCCCACGGCCATGGCACCCACACGGAATGCCTGGGCCACATCACGGCCGTGTGCGAACGGCTGCCGGAGGCGCTCCCGCCCGTCCTCGTGCCCGCCGCGGTGATTACGGTGCAGACGGAAGTCCGGGGCGAGGACCGCGTGCTGACCGGCCGCGACGTGTGCACGGCTTGGGACCGCTGGGCGGAAGGGTCGGTCGAGGTGAAGGCGTGCGTCCTGCGCACCGCGCCGCCGGATCCGGAGTGCGGGCGCCGGGACTGGTCGAATTCGAACCCGCCGTACCTCGAAGCGGCGGCGGCGAAGGGATTGGCAGACCGCGGGGTGGAGCACCTGTTGCTGGATTTGCCGTCGGTGGACCGCGAAGTGGATGGGGGAGCGTTGGCGGCCCACCGGGCCTTTTGGCGCGTGCCGGACGCCCCGCGGCGGCACGCCACCATCACCGAGATGATCCACGTGCCGGAGGGCGTCGCGGACGGCGTGTACCTGCTCAACCTGCAGGTCGCGCTGCTCGACAACGACGCGGTGCCCAGCCGGCCTATACTTTTCCGCATCTTTGCCCGCCCATGAACCGTTCCTTTCTCCTCCTTGCCGCGGTGGCCGCATTGACCGGCTGCACCTCGCTTGAGCAATCGGTCAAGCTCGCCGAAGGCTCGCTCGTCCTCGACATTGCACCGGTGCAAGTCGACGTCCAAGTCGACACCACGCGCACCCTCACCGGAGTCGGCCGGACGACGCGGGTACTGGGGGTTTTCCGCTTCGGAGACCGCACCACCGCAGATTTTCCCGGGATGCCGTTCGGGCCGGGCGCGGTCACCCGGGAGAAGCGTGCGGCGATTTACAAAGCACTGAAAGACACAGACTTCGATGTGCTGGTGAACCCGAAGTACATCGTCGAAGAACAGCGCGCCATCCTCTTCCGGCGGACCACCTGCATCGTCGCGGGCTACGGCGGCAAATTCGAGTTCCAGCCATGAGGCGCGTCGCCCTGCTCCTGCTTGCCGGTGCAGGAAGTGTCCTGCCCGCCACGGCCCAACGCCTCGACGCGAGCCTGTTGAACGCACGAGACACCAGCGCCACCGGTTCTGACCGGATGGGCGCACGCGCGTGGCTCCACGCAAACCCGCCCCGCGAGGATGTCCGGTGGACGGTCGAGGCGGTCCTGATGCCGCCTGAGTTGCCTGCGTTTTCGCAATCTGAGTCCGTCTCGGTCATGCGCCAAGCGTTCGAACGTACGAGGCCCGATTTGCCTGCCGCAGAAATCCAGTACCGGTTGCAGGAGTTTTCGTATACCTCGCGTGTACAAACCTTGACGAAAGCCGGAACGACCGGAGCCGTGCGAGGCCTCCGCTTCGGATGGACCGGCGAAGGGGTGTTGCCGGTCGGCCTCACCTTCGGAGTCGGGGCGATGCCCGTGGCGTACTATGCGCGGGCGGCGCGGCGCGACGGGTCGGAGGTGGCGTTGAGCAGCACGGACGAGCGCGTGCGCGGCTTCCTGGACCACTACAACGAATTGCGCGACGAGTACGATTGGTCCTGGCCTGAAGAGCCGCGGGTGGGGGATTTGGCGGTGCTGCCGTACGTCGAAGCCGGGGTGACGAAGCCGCTCAACCCCTTCATCGGTTTGGCCGCATACTACCGCTTTGCGCCGGCAGCAGCCGCCCAAATCCTGCGCAACCACCAAGACTTCAACCGCATCTACCTCAACGACGCCCCGTCCGCCGTGATTCCGTCCGCCGCTTCGATCCTCACCGCGCAGCATGCCTCGCTCCAGGCCCGCCTGCATTTCCTGGCCTTCGTGGTCGGCGTCGAGAGCGCGTGGAGCATCCCGCCGCTGGGCTCGTGGACCGACCGCAACGTGGAAGAGCTCGGGGCGTCGCGGCTGCCCATCGGTCACCGCCTCGGGATCTCGGTAGGGTACGGCTTCTGAACGCACAAGGCCCGTCCGCCGAAGCGAACGGGCCTTGCCGTATTCTGTGCGAGGCAGGCGTCAGTTGACGTCCCACCAAAGCTTCGTGTCCAGAGCGTCCGTGCCGCCGTTTGCGGCCACGCCATTTGCGTATTCCCCGGCGTTGAGCGTCTGCTCGTCCAGCGGGTACTGCAACCGCGAGGGAATGCCCGAGCCGCTCAGGACGCCGTCGACCGGGAGCTGCAACACGCCGAAGTCCAGACGGCGGTACTCGGCCCACGCTTCCCCGCCTTGCATGTAGAGGGCGATCCACTTTTGGGCACCGATCTTTTCCTTCCACGTGCCTTCGGCAGTGGCGTAGGCCACATCCGTCCGCGCGAGGTACGTGTCTGCCGCTGCTGCATCCACCCCCCAGTACGCCATGCTCAGTCGAATGGCTTCCTCGTAGTGCGCTGCCGCGCTCAGGGGCGCTGCCCAGCCACGCTCCGCCGCCTCGGCGAAGAGGAAGTGCGTTTGGGCCGCGTCGAAGTAAATCCCCGGCAGGTCGGCCGCCAGAACGACCTCGCTGCGCTGGGACACGTCGACATCCGGCGTCAACGCTGCATTTGCCTCGCTCAAGCCGTACACCTCACCGACGAACGCGCCGCTCGCAACGGCTGGTGCATAGAACGCTGCCATCCGCGGGTCTTCGTGCGCGGCGAGGTAGTCCACCATCACATTCGACGCCGCGAAGTCATTGCGCGTCTTTGCGTCTTCGTTGATGGGGTTGTTGTTCGGCGCGCCGCCGAGGTAAGCGAACAAGGCGTTGTCTGCATTCGAGGCGATGAAGGCGCCGCTGGCATTGACCTGCTCCACAGCAGTTTGGGCCGCCGATGGGTTCGCGTCCGCCATGCGCATGGCGATCCGCAGCTTCAGCGAATTGCCGAATTTCTGCCAACCGTCCATGTTGCCCCCGAAGATTTGGTCGCCTTGCGGGCCCGCCGCGCTGACGTCCATCGAACCGAGTGCGTCGTTCACGAGTGCAAGCAACTGATTGTACACCTCCTCCTGCGTGTCGTACGCCGGTGTGGTGTCATCGCCGCCTTGCAGCGCTTGCGACATCGGGATGGCCCCGAAGCTGTCCGTCAGGTGCTGGTACACCCACGCTTGCAGGATTTTCGCCACAGCGATTTGGTTCACATTTGCCCCGTAACCGGCCATATCGTCCGGACGGTCGGTGTTCAAATCGATGATTTGCTGCAGGTCTTGGAGGGGGCCTGCGTAGAGGTCACGCCAGGTTCCGTTCGTGGTCTCGTTCCGGAATTCGTAGCGCGACTCGTTCGAGTACTGGTTCGAGGCCCAAAACTGAGCCAACTGCATGTGACCCCGGCTGCCCCAAAACGCATCGTAGGTCTCGTCCATGATGGACTTTTGGGCGGATGTCAGCAGGAAGCCCGGCGACACGTCGGTCGGCTGGTTCGGGTTCGTATTGATCTCCTCGAAATCCTTGCGGCATCCCGAGAAGGCGAGGGCTGCGATCACGCCCGTCGCCAGAAGAATGTGTTTGTTCATTGCGTTGCTGTGAAGGGGTGATCAGAGGTTGAACTTCAGGTTCACACCGATGGTGCGTTCTGCCGGCAGCTGACCGCCTTCGAAACCCTGGATGTTCGACACCGAAGTCGCGACTTCTGGGTCGATGTGCGGCACGTTCTTGTGCAGGATGGCCAGGTTGCGGCCGAAGACGCCGATGCTCACATTCGAGAACGGCAGATCCTTCGTAACCGACGCCGGCAGGTTGTAATCGAGGCGCATTTCACGCAGCTTCACGAACGACGCGTCGTACTGGTCCGCCGCATGGATAACATACCCTTGGTTGTAGAAGAAGTGCGACTGGACGTCGATCACCGAGGTGTTCTGTTCGCCGGTCGAGGCGTACACGCCGTCGACGACGAGTCCGTTCTCGCGGATGTCGCCTTCTGCCGTTTCTGCCAGAGTGCCTGAGTACTTGCCCCACTGGTTCGAGTAGCTGTGGAGCGAGCCTCCTTTTTGGAAGTCAATCAACGCGTAGAGCGTGAGGTTCTTCCACGTGATGTCGGTGAAGACGCCGCCCGTGAAGTCCGGGAGGATGCTGCCCAGCGGCACCACCTCGTCGGTGCTCAGGTAGAAGCCGTCGTCGTCCACCAGCTTGTTGCCAGCATCGTCGTACACGAAGTCGTAGCCGTAGAATGTGCCGAGGGGCTGCCCCGGACGCGCTTCCAGGGTCACGCCAAAGAGCGAGCTGTAGCGGATGTTTTCCACGCCGTCTGCAAGCTCGAGCAGCTCGTTCTGGTTCTTCGCGAAGTTGAGTCCGATGTTCCAGGTCAAATTCTCGGTAGCCACGGGCGTGCCTGCGATGGCGAGCTCGATGCCCTTGTTCGAGGTCTTGCCCGCGTTCAGCACGGTGCTGCTGTACCCCGAAGCCGGCGATACGGGGACGTTGAAAATCAGGTCCTCCGTCGTCGAGTTGTAGTACGTAGCATCCACCCGCAACCGGTCGTTGAAGAAGTTCACCTCTGCACCGATCTCGATGCTGGAGGTCTTCTCCGGACGCAGGTTCGGGTTGTTTTGCGCATTCGGGACCGTGGCCGAGCCGTTGCTGCCGTAGTTCGGGTTGATGGCGTACGTGATGCCGGTTTGGTATGGGCTTGTGTCGTTGCCGACCTGTGCCCAACCGAGGCGCAACTTGCCGAAGCTCACCGCAGGAAGGTCGAACACCTCGCTGAACACGTAGCTCGCCGTGGCAGACGGGTAGAAGTAGCTGTTGTTCTCCGACGGGAGCGTGGAGCTCCAATCGTTCCGGCCCGTCAGGTCAAGGTACAGGCTGCTGTTGTAGCCGAAGCTCACACTTCCCAGCACCGAGTTGACCACCTTTTCCGATTCGGTATCCGACACCATGTAGCCGTCCACCCCGTTCGTGACGTTGTACAAGCCCGCGGTATTGAGGCCGCCCAGCGTGTATGCGCCGAGCTGGCGGTACGTGTTCATCCGCTTGTTTACCCCGATGAAGCCTTTGATGCTCAAGGCATCCGACAGGTCGTCTTGGAAGTTCAAGTACGCGTCAAGGTTCGTCTCTTGCAGCTGGCGGGTGTACTCGCTGTACGAAGATTCGCGCACCCCTCCGACCGCGATGCGCTCTTGGCGTCGGTCGATGTAGAAGTCCGTCAACGCGCGGCCCATCAAGCTCCACGTATCGTTGATCTTGTAGTTCAAGGTTGCTGTGCCAAACATCCGATCGCGCTGGTCGTTCTGTACGTTCATGTACCGCTCCCAGAACGGGTTGTCCCAGTAGTGCGGCGTGGGGTCGTCCGCACTGTTGCGGTTCCAAGTACGCTGCGTTCCGTCGGGGTTCATGTAGTTCCTGAGGCGGTCCATCCGCACCTGGCGCTGGCCCCACTGGGTGAATTGGCTCATAACCGATTCGCCGTACCCCGTCAGCGGACGGCCTTGTCCCTGGCTTTGCACGTAGTTCGCGCTGATGTCTGCACGCAACCGGTCAGACACTTGCTGCGAACCGCTGAACGAGATGGTGTTCCGCTTCAGCGAGGAGTTTTCGTACACGCCGGTTTGGTCGTGGTTCGTGTAGGAGAGGCGGAAAGAGCCATCGTCCGATGCGCCCGTCACCGCGAAGTTGTTCGTGTAGGTGACGCCGGTTTGGAAAAACTCGTCCACATCGCTCGACGTCGGCGACCAAGGTTCAGCCACGCCGTACAGCTCATCCCCTTCGTAATTGTACCAGCTGTCCCAGTGGCGCACAAGGGTTCCGTCGAGTTCTGGGCCCCACGAGCCATCGTAGCCGTAGTCCGGGATCGGATAGCCGCCGATGGTGTCGATGAACTGTGGGCCTGCACCTCCGCCGTAGCGGTTTTGGTAATCCGGAAGCACGTAGACGTTGTTGAACGCGACGCCGGTGTTCACCGACACGCCGATGCCCCGGCGGCCAGAGGACTGGAAGCCCTTGCCCGACTTCGTCGTGATGACGATGGCACCGTTCGATGCGCGTGCGCCGTACAGAGCCGCTGCAGCAGGACCTTTCAACACAGACACCGACTCGATGTCGTCCGGGTTCAAATCCTGAATGGCGTTGCCGTAATCGTACCCGCCCGCATCGCGCTGCACGTTCGCAGAAGCGTAGTCCGAGTTGTCCATCGGCACCCCATCTACCACGAACAGCGGTTGGTTGCTGCCTGTGATGGAACTCGCACCGCGCAACAGGACTTTCGACGAGCTGCCCATCGAGGTTCCCGAAGTGACTTGCACCCCGGCAATCTTGCCAGTCAACGAACGCACAATGTTGTCTGCGCGGGCTTCCGTGAATGCATCTCCGCCCAACTCCTGCACCGCATAACCGAGTGCTTTCTTTTCCCGCGAAACGCCGAGAGCCGTGACCACCACTTCATCGAGGGCCACCCCGCTTTCCATGGATACATTCACATTCGTCGCGCCGTTGAGGGGCAGTCGAACGTTGTTGTAGCCCACGAAGCTGAACACGAGCACGTCCTTCGACGCATCGGCCTGAATGGAAAACGCGCCGTTTCCATCGGAAAAGACCCCTTTCGTTTTGCCTTCGACTAGGACGGCCACGCCAGGCAGCGGGTCGCCCGTGGCCTTGTCCTTCACCGTACCCCGCACCTGGGCTGAGGCCCAGGCACTGAGGCCCAGCATGAAGGAGAGCAGGAACAACAGTTTTGCTTTCATTGAACAATTTTTAGGTTGAAATTCAATTGTTTAGGCTTGTTTCCGTTCCAGTTCTTCCGTTAAGAAGATTTAACATCCGGCCAATATTCCGGAAACACCTTGACATGGGCATCATAAACTCCGGCGAGTTGTTCACCGGCCGGTTGTGAATTACACCACAGGAAGGGTCACCCGGACCTGGGTGCCCTGGCCTTCGGTGCTCGAGGCTGCAACGGCTCCTCCGCACTGGGTGACGACGTTCGAAACCATGGACAATCCCAGCCCTGAGCCGCGTGCGCGCGTCGAGAACCGGGGCTCGAACATCTGCAACCGCGTCTCCTCGTCCATGCCTTCCCCGTTGTCTCTGACCTCGAAGGTGCAACTGCCTGCGCCCGCCGCCACATGAATTGCAACCTCCCCTGGAACCTTGGAAGCCGCGTGGATTGCTTCTATGCCGTTCTTGATCAGGTTGTTCGCTACCCGCAACCAGTGGCGCTCGCTGCCGAGCACCGACACCGGTTCTTCTGGCAAATCTGCCGTGAACCGGATTTCAGGATGCGCCGCGGCATGCAACTCCAGCGCAGACGTCAAGGGCCAGCGGAGGTCGGGGGTGCGGTCGCGCTCGGGGTCCACCGTCGCCATGAGCGAGTAATCGTCGAGCAAGGCGGTGAGGCCGTCGATTTGGTGCGTCGCAGACGCCGCAAAACGCGACAGCCGCTCTCCGAAGTCAGGCCGCTCGTCCTTCCAGGCCCGCTCGAGGTGCTGCACCCCTAACCGCAAGGGAGTCAACGGATTCTTCACTTCATGCGCCACCTGCGCCGCCATCGTTTTCCACACATTTTCGCGCTCTGCGCGGGCCAAAGCTTCCGCGCCCTCCTGCCAACGCGCATGCAGCTGATTGTACTGCTCCACCAACTCGCCGATGGCATCTCGGCCACTGTACCGCAATTCCGCCGGGTCCGATCCCGGTTCCAAGGATTGGATGCCCTTTACCAACGTGCGCAACGGACGTGTCACCGTACGAGAAAGCACCACTGCAAGCCCGGTCGTCAGCACCAACAACGCTGCATACACCGGCGCTAACCCGCGCGCAAAGTCGGCGAACTCCTCCCCCTCATATCCCCGTTTGTCGTACCGGAAATTCGCGATGCCCACCGGGTCTCCGTTCGCATCCGCGAAGATCCAAAAGGCCTGCACAAATGCCCCGAAATCCACATCCTCCCCGAACTCCCGCACCACACCCGACGGTCCCGGCACCCGTTCAAAAATGCCCTCCATCACCTGCGGTGGAATCCTCAACCAGGCCGTGGAGTCCGAAGGCGCGCCTGCTGTCGAACTGATTGCTAGCTCTCCCCTCAAGGTGTACAACGAAATGGAAACCCCGTGCACATCGCTGAGCTCACAAATCCGATCTGAGAAAAGCTGAGAAAGCTCCACGGCCCCCAAGGCGCCCGTCTCTGGGCCTAAAATGTACTCCACACTCCGCGCGACGGCCTGTTCCTTGCGCTCCAGGCGCTGCTCGTTGTACCGCGCTTCTTGGGCCGAACTTCTGCGATACGCCACCACCAACGTGCAGCCCAGCGCGAGCACGACAAGTGCCCACATCGACCACAACATCCGATACTGCAGCCCCATGCAGCCGAAGCTACAGCAGATCAGCCGTCGAGCGCCTCCGAACCCGCAACGATCTCGAGGATTTCCGTCGTGATCGCCGTTTGGCGCGCCTTATTGTAGGAAATCTTCAGGTCCCGAATCAACTCCGACGCGTTATCCGTAGCCTGGTGCATCGCGGTCATCCGGGCTCCATGCTCCGAGGCGTGGCTGTCCAGCAATGCCTTGTAGAACTGCACCCGCAACGAGTTCGGGACCACCCGCTCCACGATGTCCTCCTTCGACGGCTCGAACAGGTAATCGCCTCCGGTTCCGGCGCCCTCCAAGGGCAACAACGGGAGAAAATCTTCCACGGTCAATTCTTGCACCGCCGCGTTCACGAACCGGTTGTAAATGACGACCACTTTGTCGTAATCACCCGCCGCATAGCGCTGAAGGATCGCATCCGCGATGCTACGTGAGCGGTTGAAATCGAGTGCATCAAACACCCGCCACGCATCGGTTGCGAACCCCGCCGCCACCTCCTCATCACGCCGCTTGTAAGCATCGTGGGCCTTCTTTCCCAAGGGCAACACCTCCACCTGCACATCCGGGTGCTTCGCGGCAAAGGCACGTGTGGCTTTGAGGATGTTGTTGTTGAATCCGCCACACAACCCGCGGTTCGACGTCACAGCCACCACCAGCACTTTGCGCACAGGACGCTGCACAGAATACACGCCCTCTGCCGAATCCAGGGTGGCGCTGACGTTTGCTAATACGCCTTGGAGCTTCTCCGCATAAGGACGCATCCGCGTGATGGCGTCTTGCGCACGGCGCAACTTCGCCGCCGACACCATCTTCATGGCGGAGGTGATTTGCATCGTGTTTTGCACCGATGCAATCCGCTCACGTACCTCCTTCAGTCCACCGGCCATGGCTCAGTTGTAGCGCGCGCTCATTTCCGCCGCGGCCGCCTCGAGGACATCCGTTTCCGCATCGGAGTATTTGCCAGCCTTCAAAGCCGAGAGGGTTGCTGGATGCTTTACGCGCAAGTACGCGATGAACTCCCGCTCGAATGCGCGGACTTGGTTCACCGGAACCTTCTTCAGCAAGCCACGCGTGCCGCAGTAAATGATGGCAATTTGCTCCTCCACCGGCATCGGCGAGTTCTGGTCCTGCTTGAGAATTTCCACGTTGCGCTCGCCCTTGTCGAGGACCGCCTTCGTGGCTTCGTCGAGGTCTGAACCAAACTTTGCAAAGGCCTCGAGCTCGCGGTACTGCGCTTGGTCCAGCTTCAGTGTGCCCGCGACTTTCTTCATGGACTTGATTTGGGCATTCCCCCCGACACGGCTCACGGAAATCCCCACGTTGATGGCCGGACGCACACCGCTCAAGAAGAGGTTCGATTCGAGGAAGATCTGCCCGTCGGTGATTGAAATGACGTTCGTCGGGATGTACGCCGACACGTCACCGGCCTGCGTTTCGATGATGGGCAATGCCGTCAACGAACCGCCGCCCTTCACTTTGTCCTTCAACGACTCCGGGAGATCGTTCATGTTCCTCGCGATGGTGTCTTCCCCGATCACCTTCGCCGCGCGCTCCAGCAGACGGCTGTGCAGGTAGAAGACGTCTCCGGGGTATGCCTCACGACCCGGCGGGCGGCGCAGCAACAGCGACACCTCGCGGTAGGCGACGGCTTGTTTCGACAAGTCATCGTACACCACCAAGGCCGGGCGGCCTGTGTCGCGGAAGTATTCCCCGATCGCAGCACCCGTGAACGGTGCATAGAACTGCAGCGGAGCCGGATCAGACGCCGTGGCGGCCACGATGACCGTGTACGGAAGGGCGCCGTTCTCTTCAAAGGTCTTCAGGATGCCGGCCACCGTAGAGCCCTTCTGTCCCACAGCGACGTAGATGCAGAAGACCGGCTCGCCAGCTTCGTAGAATTCGCGCTGGTTGATGATGGTGTCCGTCGCTACCGTCGTCTTTCCCGTTTGGCGGTCACCGATGATCAACTCCCGCTGGCCCCGGCCGATCGGAATCATGGCGTCGATGGCCTTGATGCCTGTTTGGAGCGGTTCAGCGACGGGCTGACGGAAGATGACCCCCGGCGCCTTCCGCTCTAGCGGCATCTCGAAGAGCTCCCCCTGGATCGGACCCTTGCCGTCGATGGGTTCGCCGAGCGTGTTCACGACGCGTCCGAGCATGCCTTCGCCTACCCGAACCGAGGCGATGCGGCCCGAACGACGCACCGAGGCGCCTTCCTTGAGGTCCCCGGCAGGTTCAAGCAACACCGCTCCGACGTTGTCCTCTTCGAGGTTCAACGCGATGCCGCGGACTCCGTTCTCGAACTCAATGAGCTCGCCGGATTCCACGTTCGTGAGGCCATAAATGCGGGCGATTCCGTCCCCCACTTGGAGGATCGTGCCCACTTCCTCCAGTTCGGCTGCGGATTTGACCCCAGCGAGCTGTTCGCGGAGGATGGAGGAAACTTCGGCTGGATTGATCTCTGCCATCGGTTCGGTACGTTGTCGTGGCCGGTTTAAAATTCCGGCTCGTATTCGTTTTCAGTAAGTTCCCTGCGAATCAGGGTCAATTGACGCTTCACAGAAGCGTCGAGCATTCGGTCATCGACGCGCAGCACGAACCCTCCGAGAAGGTCCGGATCCACGCGCTCCTGCAATTCCACACCACCTTCAAGGGCATTCAAACGCTGCACCAGACGGTCGCGGACCTCCGGAGCGAGCGGTTGCGCCGTCCGAACCTCCGCCGTGTGCACGCCCCGCATTTCGCGCAGCAAACGCACCGTCGCTTCACAGATGGAGCGCACGAGCGGCTCTCGGCCCTTCGCAAGCAAAATCTTGAGGAAAGCGAGCGTCAGACTGTCCAAATGGTCCGCAAACAGGCGGTCCACCACCTTTTCCTTCGTGTCCGACTTGATCACCGGAGACTCGAGCATGCGTTCCAAATCCCTGCTGCCTTCGACAGTTGCTAAGATGGCACGCACATCCCGCTCGACTTCAGCGAGGACCCCTCGCTCCGCGGCCAGGCCGATGAGCGATTTGGCATAACGAATGGAAACCCGTGGAGCTGCCATGGACTCAGTTCAAAGGAGATTCTTCGATCAAGCGGTCGACGAGTTCTGCCTGAACCGCCGGACGATCGAGCTGGCGGCGCAGCACCTGCTCGGCAATGTCGAGGGACAGGTTCGCGACTTCCACCTTGATGTCCGCGAGCGCGGCTTTGCGTTCGACTGCAATGGCGTCCCGCGCTGCCGCGACCTCCCGGTCAGCTTCGGCCTTCGCCTTCGAGCGGGCTTCTGCGACCACCGCATCGCCCATCTCCCGGGCTTCGCGCAGCATCCGATCCCGCTCCGCCCGCGCTTCTTGCAGCAGACGCTCGTTTTCGGAATTCAGCGCAGCCATTTCCGTGCGCGCCCGGTCTGCAGCGCCCAAGGCTTCTGCAATGCCCCGCTCACGCTCCTGCAGCGCAGTCAAAATCGGGCCCCACGCAAACTTGCGGAGCAAGAACAGGACCACGAGAAAGGCCACCGTGGCCCAAATCACCGTCCCGAACGCGGGAGTCAGCAGAGCGCCCATGGGATCAGCCGAGGGCGACGAGCAGGCACACGATCACGCCGAAGAGGGCAACCCCCTCCACCAGTGCCGCCGCCACAATCATGCTCGAACGGATGTCACCGATGACTTCGGGTTGACGGGCCATCGATTCCAGTGCAGACCCGCCGATGCGGCCCACACCGATACCAGCTCCGATAGCTGCTGCGCCTGCACCGAGGCCTGCGAGGCCCTGTCCGATTTCGAGGAGGATGTTCAACATTTCCATGATGGGAGGTTGTATTGAGTGAATGAATTTCAGTGGTGGGCCTCCTGGGTCGCATCGCCGAAATAGAGCGATGCAAGGAGGGTAAAAACGTACGCCTGCAAAAACGCAACGAGCAATTCCAGGCAGTACATGAAGATCATGAACAAGGTGGAGAACACGCCGATTCCGAACCCGGCGGTTGCTGCTTCACCGCCCTTTCCGAAGATGAAGATCAAGCTCGTGAAGGCGAGAATGATGATGTGGCCTGCTGTGATGTTTGCCGTGAGACGGATCATCAATACCGTCGGCTTCAACAGCAGTCCGATGACTTCAATGGGTGTCAAAATCAACACCTTGATGGGGGCAGGAACACCGGGCATCCACAGGACGTGGCCCCAGTAGTGCTTGTTTCCGCTGAAGCTCGTAATCAGCAACACCAGCGTTGCCAGAACCACGGTCACGCCGATGGTGCCCGTGATGTTGAACCCGCCCGCAAACGGAACCAATCCGAGCAAATTCGAGAAGAAGATGAAGAAGAACACCGTCAACAGGAACGGCATAAAGCGGTCCGCGTGGTGCCCGATGGATGGCCGTGCCACTTCGTCCCGAATGAAGAGGATGAGCGGTTCAAGTGCATTCGCTAGGCCCGTAGGAGCCGTCCCTGGACGCCGGCGGTAGCTCCGCGCAACGGAGATAAACACAGCCGACATGGCAATCAAAATGAGCCACATCCCGGCCACCGACTTCGTGATGGAGAGGTCCAGCACCTGGAGTTCCCGCCCACCGATGTCATATGCCCCGATGCTGCCCGGATTGTGCACGCCGTCTTCCCCGCTGTACAAGACATAGCGCGTGCCCGTGGATTCCGATATGTATTCCCGGTCTCCGTGGCCGTGGCCATGGAACGCATCGCTGGAAAAGACTTCGAAACCCCGGTCCTCGACCGACACAATCACCGGGAGCGGAATGTGCACATCCCCGAAGAAGTGGATCTCGTGGGCATCCGCGATGTGGTGGACGATGAATTCTCCCGCCTTGAACTCCTCCTCGTGGTGCGCCTCGTGGCCCTGCACATCCTCCGGTGCGGCTGCATGTCCGGGGGTCGAGGCCACTGCAACACCCGACCACACTGCCATCCCGCCGATCAAGGCAGCCACCACAAAGCGATGCAAATGAGAGAAGGTCATGGTTTCAGAAATCGGCGCAAAAATAGGTCGCGGTACCGGCCCACCCGACCTGCTCACGAACTTTTTTCACCACCGGTCGTGCGCAGCACCGTCGAAACAAACAGGACCGAATGGGCCGCGAAGACCGCAAAGAGCCCCAGCGCAAACTGCACCCGGTATTCGCCCCCTGCAAGCAAGTAAATCGTCACCGCGGTCAACACCACGAGCATCTTGACCGTCGTGGAGCCGTTGAGGGCATTGACCATGGCCCGGGGCGACCCCGCCATGGCCCGTGCCGACCATGCAAACAACAGCACCGACAGCGCGGCATAACCGAATGCAACCGCAGGCCAAACAGCCGTCCCTGCAAACTCTTGGAACGCGGGAATCAATCGCCCGACAAAAAACAACGCCGCAGATAGCGCAGCGGAAACACCTGCAAATACCGGAGTCTTCATGAAGAGAGTTGACGAATCACAGACCACAAAGCTATCCCCGTTCCGAGCAAGGCTCCTGCCACCGTGCACCACGGCGTCTCGCCTCCCAACTGCGCATCGCACCATCTCCCGAGAAACACCCCTCCCCCGATGGCCACGGCCATCGAAAAAGCCATCCCGGAAAACTTGCCTACGAAGCGCAGGCGGTCGCGCAACTCCCCGTTCAACGGGCGGCAGCCTCGGCCTGCGGTTGCTCCTTCACGCGCTCATCCTTCCGACCGCGGTCTTCTTTGCGGATGTCCTTCACCTTCGTCGACAGGTGCATGACCCCAGAAGCTTGGGCGCCCGCCTCTACCGCCAACGCGCCGTAGTGGATTTCGCCATTCAACGTAGAGGACGCCTTGAGCGTCAGCAATTCTTCCACGAGCACATTGCCCTCGAGCCGGCCTTCGACCTCGCACTGGTTGCACCGGACCGCGCCGAGTACGGAGCCCGACGGCCCGATGACCAGCCGTCCCTTCGTCTCCAAGGTGCCCTCAAATGCCCCGTCGATGCGGATGTTGCTCTCGCACTGGATCGTTCCTTCTACGGAGGTTCCCTCTGCGATCCGGTTGATGCCCCGGTCCATCCCGGCGTCCGAACCGGGCTTCGTTTTGTTCATGCCGATCATGCCGGCAAAAGTAATCGGCTTTCGAAAAAACCGCGACTTTTCAACGTCCTTCTGTTAAATACTTGGCGTTGAAGAATTCGATGTAGGCGTCTATCTTCTTCGACCTGAACAGGTTAACATAGTTCTCGCTGGTGATCACAAACATCGGATACCCCGATGTGTTGAGCGCCGCAAGCTCCGCCGTATTCGTCGTGAACGTCGTGTAGTAGTCGAGGCTGTAGTCCTGGCGCTTGAAGCTCTTGACGAGGATGATTTGGTGGTTCTTGTCGATCAAATTCGCCGTGACCCGCAGCGATTCCGACCGGTAGAACTTCGTGTTGAAGTCCGCCACCTTCGCGCGCACCGATTCCACATTGCCCCGGCCCACCGGCACCACGATGGCGAAGTAGTGCTCCAGGTACGGCTTGTGGACGAACAGCTCCTCGTCCGGCGTCTCCTCGACCACCACCGCTTCGGGTTCCTTCTCCCGCGGAGCCCCGAGCAGGTCGAGCAGCTCCTGCGCGAAAGTCGCCTCCTCCGTGTCCGGACACCCTTTGATCACGTCGTTCAACGCTTGGAAGTACTGCCCGCGGTCCGCCCCGGTGCCGGAGATGCTGCCGGCGAAGGCCTGCGCGCGCAGGATGCGGTGTTTGCAGAGGTAGTAATTCTCCGGTTCCGCGGCGATGATGCGCTCGGTTTCGCGCATGACTTCGACGTAGGCCTTCGCGTAGTAGCGGGCGAGCAGGGCTTCGTAGGCTGCGCGCTCGGTTTGGCGGCGCACCTCCTCCTTGTCGGCGTAGTCCGGGTTCTCCACGAGGATGGCCCATTCGCTGTCGGGATAGCGCTCCACCACGCGCGCCGCCCAAAACTCCGAATTGCAGTCCTCGCAGAACGGGCTGGAGAAATTCTCCTCGACTTCGCGCTGCAGGTACGTGCGGTACAGCTGGTAGTAGGCCGTCGGGTGCACGGCGCTTTCCTCAAACCGATAGACCAGCGACTTCCAGCTCTCGATGGCATTCTCCGGGTCGTCGAGTTGCTCCTTGTAAACGATGCCGGCCTGGTAGTACGCCTGTGCAATCTTCGCCTCGCTGGAGTCGCGCGCCGCCTCGCCGCAGGGCAACGAAGCGAACATCTCTTCTTCGCTCGCGAGCCCGCCGGACTGCACGGCCGCCGGTTCGCCGGAATCCGCAGTCGCAGCCGAGTCCACAGGGGCCTCTTCCGTGAAGATGATTTGGAGCTTGTTCGAGCGGCGCCAGTGGTCCTCCAGCGGCCGATCGCCCCAGTAGTCCTTGAAGTTGCGGCGGCCGCTCACACGCAGTTGGGCGTTGTAAGGCCAAAACATCCCCGTCCCCGCATCTCCCGCCGCATCCGCCTCCGCCGCGATGGCCGCCTCCAACGCCTTCCTCCGCGCTTCCGCCTCGGCCTCTAGCTGCTCCCGGATTTCGCGAATCCGCGCGCGCCGCTCGTCTTCGCCGAGGTCGCACAGGGCCAGCAAACTGTCCTGTTCCTCGATGACCTTCAAGTTCGCAACGAGGTCGGACAAGGACTCGGCCAGGGCGTCTACCTCGTCGAACCGCTCGTGGTCGTCGTCCATGAAGGTCCGCGCGCTGTCGTAGTACGCTTGGGCATTCAGGTAGTCGAGCTCGTCCATGTACAGGTCGCCCAGCATGAGGTAGCTCTTCATCCGCTGGCGGGTGTTGTCCGAATTCGCGGCAAGCGAGGATTTCAGGAGCCCGAAGGTGTCGTCGCGCCGGCGTTCTTCGAGGGCCAGCACGGCGAGGGCGTAGTAGATTTGGTCCTGATAAATCTCGTTCTTGTCGTCCGCGAGCATCTCCTCGAGCAGCAAGACGATGGGGGCGCTGTTGCCGCCGCGCCGGTCGAAGGCCATCGCCTGCTTGATCTTCGCGTAGAACTCCATTTCGTAGGGCGTGCGCAAAGCGACGACCTGCTGGTAGCGGTCGATGGCCTCGCTCGCTCGGCCCAAACTTTCCAAGCACTGCGCCAGGATGAACAGCGTCCGCGCGCGCTCAGCCCCCTTCTTCGGGAGGTACTCCAGGGCCTGCTCCAGCCGGGACACGGCGCGCTCGGGGTCGTTGTACTGCAGGTAGTAGGCGGCGTACACTTGGTACACAAACGCGCTCACCTCCGGGTCCTCCACCCCGTCCACACCCACCGCCTTACCGAGGGCATTGCTCGCGCGCACCTGGTCGTCCATCGCCATGTACGACCGCGCCAGCCAAGCGTTTGACCACGCCTGCCCTTCCGGATACTCCAGCGTGCGGGCGAGGTACTGGAACACCTCGACGGCTTTTTCCTCCTGCCCTTTCATCAGGTGCGCCCGCGCGATGAGGTCGTAGTTGTTGTCGATCCACTTGTTCAGCTCGGGGCGCTTGAACTCCTTCTTGTCGCGGGCCGACGGCGCCATCGTGTGCTTGTCCACCACCTTCGAGCACTTCTCGATGGCTTTCTCCAGCAGGGGGTACACCTCCTTCGCCGTCGCCGTATCCACCGTGAAGAAGATGGGCAGGACCTCGTCCCAGTTCTCTTCGTAGCCCTCGCGCAGCTTCTCGTCCGCCTCATCCATCGCCTCGGTGGCATAGAAGAATCCGTTGTAGCGGGCGTGCATGTTGTGGTACACCCGGTACAGGCGGCCGTCCCGGGTGCGCGAGCACGAGGTGCCGCCCGCCACGGCGAGCAACATCAACCCCACCCCCACCCAGCCAGGGCGCATCGCACTTCGGAACTGTCGCATGGTCGGTACGCTAACGCGCAGCCGGCTAATTTATTCCATTCCCGCGGTGATTTCCCGCCTCCCGCGGGTTTCGCCGATATTTGGCCGGTGGAACGGCGAAAAGTGCACCCGCTGCGGCGACGGCTCCGGTCGCTGCGTTCGTACCGGGCCTTTGTGCGCTGGTGGAACGCGGCGTTCCGCCTGACGCTGCACGAGGAGTTCACGTTCTCCGAGCGGTGGCAGCTTCCGGTGACACGAGGCGGGGTGGTGCTGGGGCTTGCGGGGTCCGTGGCCGCCGTGGTGCTGTTGACCTACTTTGTGGTCGCCCGGACGCCCCTGCGTGAAGCGCTGGTGCCGGGGTATTTAGCGGAGGACGCCCGTGCCGCTGCGGCGACGGCGCGGGCCGACGCGGACAAGTTGGAGGCCGACCTCGTGCAGCAGGAAGCGTATTTGGCAAACCTCCGGCGCATCTTCTCCGGCGACCTCCCGGAAGGCGACGACCGCGCCTCGGGCGTGCGGCCCGACACCGTGTCTGCCGAAGAGGCGGCGGGCATGGAGGCGTTGCTCGACCGCGTGGGCGCCCTCAGCACCGCCGATACCGCGCTGCGCAACCAAATCGCCCGCGAAGACCGCTACGCTCTGGACCGCAAACGGTTCGCCGACCGCTCCGACCGCGGCATCCCCTTCCTCCCGGTCGACGGCACGGTCTCCGCGGGCTTCGACGCCGCCGCCGGCCACTACGGCATCGACTTCGTCGCCCCGGCGGGCTCCCTCGTCCACGCCGCAGACGACGGCACGGTGCTCTTCGCCGGCTTCACCGTCGACGGCGGCTACACGGTCATCCTGCAACACGCCCGCAACCGCACTTCCGTGTACCAGCACAACGCCTCGCTGCTACACACCACCGGCGACCGTGTGCGCGCGGGCGACCCCATTGCCGTCATCGGCAACACCGGCCGCCTCTCCACCGGGCCCCATTGCCATTTCGAGTGGTGGGTCGACGGCTCGCCGCTCAACCCGAAGACTTGGCTCCCGGCGTCGAGCGTTCCGGAAGACTGACGTTCAGGCCGTCGCGACCAGCGCCGTAAGCGTCTGAATCCGAGCATCCACCTCCTCCCGCGTCACTTCCTCGAGCCGCGCCGTCCCGAACGCTTCGCACGTGAACGAGGCACAGGCCGACCCCGCCACCACCGCCCGCCGCATCGCCGCGAACGAACTGTCCCCCGCGGCGGCGAGGTAACCGACGAAGCCGCCCGCAAAGGAATCCCCCGCCCCGGTCGGGTCGACCACGTCTTCGAGCGGCAGCGCGGGCGCCACGAACACCTCGTCGCCGCTGAACAGCAGCGCCCCGTGTTCCCCCTTCTTGATCACCACCGTCTTCGGGCCGAGGGCGCGGATGGCGCGGGCCGCCTTCACGAGGCTGTGCTCGCCGCTGAGTTGGCGCGCCTCTTCGTCGTTGACGGTCAGCACATCCACCCGCTTGAGCACCGCGTGGAGGCCGTCGAGCGCGATGTCCATCCAAAAATTCATCGTGTCCATCACTACCAGGCGCGGCCGCATCTCGAGCTGGTCGAGCACCGACGCCTGCACCCGCGGATCGAGGTTGCCGAGCATCACCACGTCCGGGCGCCGGGCCGCCACGGGCACACGCGGCTCAAAGTCCGCCAGCACGTTGAGTTCCGTCGCGAGCGTATCCCGGCTGTTCATGTCCCAGCGGTATTTGCCGGACCAAAAAAAACTCCGCTCCCCCGCCCGCCGCTCGAGCCCCCCGAGCTCCACCCCACGCGCCTCCAGCCCGTCGAGAAAGTCCTGCGGAAAATCGCCGCCCACTACCGACACCAGGTGCTGTTGCGGAACGAAGTGGCTGGCCGCAAGGGCGATGTACGACGCCGCACCACCCACCACCCGGCCGGACGACCCGAAGGGCGTTTCAATGGCATCAAAGGCGACCGTACCGACCGTAATCAAGGACATGGGAAGGGGATTTGTGGGGACCAAAAGTACTCCGCACCGCAACCTTTTTCCGTGGGGCTCCGTATTCCCGCTCAGAAAATTCGTTATACTTGCCGCCCGAAACATTCCTCCTTAGCTCAGCTGGTTAGAGCATCTGACTGTTAATCAGAGGGTCGCTGGTTCAAGTCCAGCAGGGGGAGCTCAACTGCAGGGGCCGCACCTTCGGGAGCGGCCCTTTTTCGTTTGCAAATTCTCCGGATTCACTTGCAAAGTGGGCGTATGCCCAGCCGGCCGGCCGAAGATTTTTGCGGCCACCATGGCCCGAATCTTCATCAGCAGCGTCCAGGTATCCTTGTTCTCTGACCGGCTTGAAGTTTGGAATCCGGGGGAATTCCCACCGGAGCTTCCGCTTATCGATTTGAGACGACCGCATGCGTCCATTCCGCGCAACCCCCTCCTTGCGGAGCCCATGTACCTGGTTCGTCTCATCGAAAAAGCCGGAACAGGTACGCTGGATATGATCTCACTCACTCGGAAACACGGCCTCCCGGAACCCGTTTTCCAGCAAGAGCAACACCCGGGAGAAAAACATGGCGCGCGTTAAACGTTTGGCCTGCCGCCGGCGTCCCCACCGAGCAAACCGCCTGCTTGATATGAAGAACCTCCTCCTGTGGGCGTGTGCCCTGGCTGCACCGGCTGCGGCAACGGCCCAAACCCTGCCCCAGCACTGGCACCTGAACGCCGAAACCCACCGGCTCACCGATGCCACTTTCCGCAGAATGGCCACCGAGCGGGCAGTGCAGTCTCAAGCTACGGTAGACGCCTCGGCCTTCGCGCCGGGCGATGCTGCACATCGCGAAGTAGTTCAGGGCGTGGGTGGAAAGAGCCGCGCCCAGGCGGCCTCGTCCACGTAGATGCGGCAGGTGTCGTTGACAAGTGCGCACGTCAGTTTGAACGTCGAGGTGGTTCCGAGCACAGTGCGCTCGTACGTGAGCGACCACCGCTTGTCACGCTCAAGCTCCTTCAGCCCTACACGCCTTGTGCCCGAGACGGTTTCGCACGCCGCGAGGCGGTCAGCAATCCCCGCTGCGCCCCATGCATCCCGAGCTGGTCCGTAAAAAAATGCCGCCGCTTGTTCGTGGTTTTGGTGCCGCAGCAAGACATGCACATAGCTCAGCACGTCCATGTCGTAAAAACACAGCGGATTCCGAAACAAACAGGAAGTCGTCGCCTGGGAGGCGGCACTCGACGGAAGGAGGAACAGGCCGATTGCGGCCGCCCAGCCAGCCAGCCGCACACCCACGGCTCAGAGCAAATTGATGCGCTGTGCGAGGAGGTCTTTGTACGATCCGCCGACGGGGATTTCCTTCTCCATGCCCTCCATTTGGATCATCGCATACTTGATGCTCTCGATGGCCTCGAGGTTCACGATAAAGCTGCGGTGCACCCGCACGAACAGGCGCGGATTGAGCTTCTGCTCCACGTCCTTCATGGTGCTGTGGATCGTGTAGCTCTCCTTGCGGGTGTGCACGACCACGTAGTCCTTCAACGCTTCGACGAAGAGCAAATCGTCGTTTTTCACGCGCACGAACTTGCTGCGGTTCTTCACAAAGATGACGTCCGCATCGACCTTGTGCTCGGCGAGGCTGCGCAGAAACTCGCTCTCCATCTTCAGCTCCTGCTCCTTGCTGTGCTTGTGCAGGGCCATCTCGATGGCGGTTTGGATGTCCACGTCCTTGAACGGCTTCAGGATGTAGCCATGCGGCTCCGCCATCTTCGCCTCGTTCAGCGTGTTCTCGTCCGCGTACGCCGTCAAGAACACCACGGGAATGTCGATGTTGCGCTTGATCTCCTCGGCCGCCGCGATGCCGTTCATCTCACCTTTGATCATGATGTCCATCAGGGCGAGGTCCGGCTTGTGCTTGAGGGCCAAATTAATGGCGTCCTCGCCGTTGTCTGCGCTGGCCACCACGTTGTAGCCGAGGTTGACGAGGCAACGCTCGATGTCTTTCCGGACAATGCTCTCGTCCTCGGTGACTAATATGTTGATGGCCATGACAGATACTTAAGTGGGCGGGGTAAAGCTAACCAAAAAAGAGCTCCCCGGACCCTCCCCGATCTTGAGCTCCCCGTCGAGCTGCTCGGTCAACGCCTGCACGAGGTACATGCCCAGGCTGTCGCTGGACTTTGCGTCAAACCCCGCCGGCAACCCCACCCCGTCATCGCGCACCTCGATGTCCACCCGGCCCCCCATCGACGCCACCCGCAACGTCACCACCCCTTCGCTCCGCCCGAGAAACGCGTATTTCATCGCATTCGACAGCAACTCGTTGACGATGAGACCACAGGGAATCGCCTGGTCGAGTTTGAGAAAGACCGGAGCGAGGTCCGTCTTGAGCTCGATGCGGCAATCGCGCCGGGCGTAGCTCGTCATGAGGTTGCCGGCGAGACGCTGCAGGTATTCGGAGAAGCCGATGGAGCTGAAATCCGTGGCGCGGTACAGCGACTCGTGGATGAAGCTCATGGTCGCGATGCGGTTTTGGCTTTCCTCGAGGACCTGGAGCAGGCCGGGGTCCGCCACAAAGCGCCGTTGCAGGTTGAGCATGCTCGAAATCACCTGCAGGTTGTTCTTGACGCGGTGGTGCACTTCCTGCAGCAGCACCTCCTTCTCTTTCAGCGCGCTGCGGATTTGGACCTCCATTTCCTTGCGCTCGGTGATGTCGTAGGCGATGCAGCTGACCTCCGAACGGGCGTCGTCCGAGCGGATGGGGTTGACGAACATTTGGAACCAAACCGTCTCCCCCGCCAAATCCTCGAGCGCCCACTCGAACTGCTGCGCCGTGCCATCGAAGGCGCGCTCGAACAGGTGGTGCTGGCCTTGGTAGTGCTCCGCCGCCGCGCGGTACCGCAGCACCTCGAGGAACCTCATCCCCACCGTGACCTCCACCCCGAACCGCTGTGCGAACACCTCGCGGAAGTTCTCGTTCACCGACGTGACCCCGTCCTCGCGGTCGAGCGTGAACATCAGCAGGTAGCGCGTCGAGGTGAAGATGGACTCC